>NZ_DDKU01000021.1:0-25293 GCF_002339775.1 Thalassolituus sp. UBA2590 | reverse complement strand
GTGTTCGTGAATTTCCTTTTTTACCTCACTAACAAAACTTCCCAGGTCTCGCCCGCGCACGTTTGCTGTTACCACAACACGTCGTTTCCCATTTTCTCGACTAATTTGTGCCGGAGAAGGCGCAATAGTGAGAGAAGCCACTTCTTCCAGAGGGACATAGTCGCCGCTGGGAAGAGGAACAGGTAAGGATTTCAGTCCTTCGATATCCCGTCTGAGCAACTCGGGAAGGCGCACGATCAGCTCGAAGCGACGATCTCCTTCGTATAAAACACCCGCTGATTCGCCACCTATTGCTGCAGCAATCCAATCCTGTAGTTGAATCACATTCAAACCATAGCGACCGAGCGTTTCTCGTTTAGGACTTACTGATAACGATGGTAACCCCTCAACTTGCTCCATTCGGACATCGGCCGCGCCTTCAATCTTGCTTACAACCTGTAGGATGTCTTTTGCGGTAAGGGTCAGTTGGTCCAGGTCATCACCAAAAATCTTTATTCCTAGATCTGCTCGCACACCCGAAATGAGTTCGTTAAAACGCATTTGTATGGGTTGGGTAAATTCATAATTATTACCGGGTAGTTGCCACAGCGCTTCTTCAATTTCTTCAAGTAATTCATTCTTTGTTTTTGATGGTTCTGCCCATTCATTCCTGGGTTTTAGAATCACAAACATATCAGCAATACTTGGCGGCATGGGATCAGTGGCCACTTCTGGTGTGCCTATTCGAGCAAAGACTTTATCGACCTCCGGAAACGCTTTAATGCGCTGTTCCAGAACCTCCTGCATTTCGACAGATTGTTCCAAGCCTGTACCGGGTATGCGTAGCGCTTGAAGAGCAATGTCACCTTCGTTTAATTGCGGCACAAATTCTGAACCTAGAGTGGTCGCCAGCCAAATGCTGAACGCCACAAGTAGAGCAGCACCTGAGACGACTACCCAGCGAAACTTGAGTGTGGCAAGCAGTAACGGACGATAAACAGATTTGGCTGCGCTGATGACGACGCTTTCTTTTTCACTAATTTTTCCATTCATAATCACCGCGACGGCTGCAGGAACCAGCGTTAACGACAATATCATGGCAGAAATTAGCGCCATCACGACGGTCGCAGCCATCGGGTGGAACATTTTTCCTTCAACGCCAGTCAAGCTAAATATCGGGATGTAGACGATGGTAATGATGGCGACACCGAACAGGCTTGGGCGTATCACTTCGGATGTAGCTTCAAATACCGTATTCAATCGTTCACGAAGATCTTGCCGTCCACTCTGATGCTGTGCTTCAGCCAAGCGTCGAATACAATTTTCAACGATAATTACAGCGCCATCGACAATCAAACCAAAATCGAGCGCTCCCAAGCTCATTAAATTGGCTGACACGCCCGTTTTTACCATGCCGGTTATCGTCATCAGCATCGCCAAAGGAATGACTGCAGCGGTGATAAGTGCAGCACGTATATTCCCCAGCAATACAAATAACACAACAATAACGAGTAGCGCGCCTTCTAATAAATTTTTGCTTACTGTCTTAACGGCCTTATCAACCAGGCTTGTGCGATCGTATACCGCTTCCGCAATAACGCCTTCTGGCAGCGAGGCTTGTATATCCGCCAGTTTAAGCGCGACATCTCGAGCAACAGTACGAGAGTTCTCGCCTATCAACATCATGGCGGTTCCCAGCACTGTCTCCACACCATTTCGCGTTGCGGCACCGGTACGGAGTTCCTTGCCTATCGCAACTTCTGCGACATCATCTATTTTCACAGGCACACCATCATTTTGTTTGATGATGACCTGACGAATCTCTTCAATCGTGGCTAATTGACCTTGAGAACGAACCAATAGTTGCTGACCATTGGCTTCGATGTAGCCGGCACCTCGGTTATCGTTATTTGACCGTAGGGCATCAGCAACATCTTCGAGACTGACCTGGTGGTATAACAGTTTTTCCGGGTTTGGTAGCACATGGTATTGCTTGTTGTATCCGCCAATACTGTTAACTTCGATGACGCCTTTTACTTGGGCGAGCTGAGGTTTAATAATCCAGTCCTGAATCTCTCGTAACGCAGTGGCTGTATACGGCTCGCCATTACTCATGCGCGCAGACGGATCTGCTTGAACCGTATACATAAATATCTCACCAAGGCCCGTTGATATGGGGCCCATCTCTGGCTCTAGCCCTGCAGGTAACACACTTTTAATCGCACCAAGGCGCGCATTAATCAGGTTTCTAGCGAAATAGATATCGGTGCCTTCTTCAAATACCACCGTGACTTGAGATAAGCCATAGCGAGATAAAGAACGCGTGTGCGAAAGCTTGGGCAAGCCGGCAAGAGCCGTCTCAACGGGATAGGTGATCCGTTGTTCCGCCTCCAGAGGCGAATAGCCTGGTGCCGAGGTATTAATTTGTACCTGTACATTGGTGATATCCGGTACTGCATCGATGGGAAGTTTTTGATAACTCCACACGCCAATACCAACAATCACCAAAATAAAACTTAAAAATAGAAAACGCCTCTCTATCGCGAGGCGCAAAATTGATTCAATCATAATGCACCCCTAGTCGTCGTCTTCAGCTTCGGATTTCAAAATATCCGCTTTGATTAAGTAGCTATTTTCTGAAACATATTCGGCCCCATGTTCCAGTCCTGAAACAACCTCAATGAAATTGTCGTCGGATTTCCCTAGTACCAAAGGCGCAAACTCATAAGCTTCACCTTCTTTAACAAACACGCCTAATCGTTCCCCCAATTCTTGTACGGCGTCTTTCGTCACCACCAAAGAAACGTCAAATTCATTGGTATGTATTTTCCCTTTGGCAAGCAGACCTGGAGAAAGCCTTAATTCATCGTTATCAAGCTTGACGCGCGCAAGTACGTATGGTTTATCTTCAGCCGGTATTAGGTGGGCTACATCGGAACGAATAGTCTTATCGTTGATGGTGATAGAAACAGGCTGTCCCGCGCTCACTTTTGCCTGCTTTTCCGGGTAAATACGGAACTCTATCCACACCGTATCCAAGTTGGTAATCGTCAATAACCGCCGTTGTTGTGTCGGTTCACCTGGGTTCGCGTGGCGTTGCACAATAACCCCGGATGCCGGAGCGTGTATTGGATAGCTTTTTAAGCTTTCATTTGACTCAATGGTCGCGATGCGATCCCCTTTTTTAACGGTATCACCGATTACAACATTGACTGATTTGATAATGCCGGGGAAACGCGCATAAATTTCGTGACTGTTCTCAGGCGCTTGTGTCACGTTCCCATAGACGGTAACGGTTTGACTGATTGTCCCGGCAGTTGCTTTTGCGGTAACAATGCCTACCTTGGTAGATAACTCGTCGTTAATTCGACTGATTTCTTCATATTCATCATCGTCGTCATCCGCCAAGGTGCTTTGAATCGGCGCTAAAACGCCAAGCAATAGAAATAGTGTGAGTAAGTATTTATTCATTGTTAGTCCTGTTTGATCCATGTATTGATGGGTCATTTAAATTGTTCAAAACGGTTTATTCAGAGATCGATGCACCGGTTAACTGCTCGATCAGTACCTGGCTTATCTGCACATTCGTGGCGGCATCAATAAGGGCTTGTTTTGTCGCGAGTAACTCTTCCTGTGCTGCGACGAGATCTTGATATCGATATCGTCCGTTTTCATACGCTTTTTTGGTTAATTGAAATGCCTTTTCCAGAGCGGGGATGGCCGTGTCTTCCATCTTCATCACAGCGTCCATGTTTTGGTTTCGTAGAGACCAAGCTTCGAAGAGTTTTGCATGCAAACGCAGGAGGGAGTCTTGCTTGGCATACTCAGTGGCGTTGCGTTCAGCGAGTGCGGCTTTAACTTCACCTCGGTTTCGCTTGGATGCAAACAGCGGCATTGACAGGCCAGCGGTTAACGCAGAATCACCGGTATCTTCAAAGCGCCTAACACCTGCACGCCAGGTAATATCGCTGCGACCACTTGCGCGAGCTAACGTGACTTCCGCATCTTTTATTCGTGCATCACTCGCAAATACCTGAAGAGAAGGCGATGTCTTAATGCGCGCATAAAGCTGATCGAAACTCTCGCTCTTACCAGATTCGAATAAATTTCCATTTAGGTGACTAAATTCGGGAGATGTCTCGCCCCAAAAACGTGCCAGCAGTATTTTTTGTCGTTGAAGCTTTGAGGTCAACGCCGCTAATTGAAGCTCCGCCCGAATGACGGCAGCCTGCGCACGCATAACCTCGGCTTCAGGTGTCGCGCCTTGCCTGGCTCGTGTTTGTACGGCCTTGAACAGTGATCGCGACAGATTCAATGAGTTGTTAGCAAGGTCGATATTTGCCTGCGTTGACAAGCCTTCGATAAATACTTGGGTCAGTTGACCCAAGACATCCAATGTGGCCGCTTGCTGTTCCCAATGATTTTTATTGATTCGAGCATCTACTAGGGACATACGCGCCTTGCGCTTGCTCCCTAGTTCAATAACCGATGAGAGTTGTAGTGTGGTTTCTGCACCGTCAAACCCTTGGGTATCGCCGGATCCCGCAAAGTTTTCTACTTCGAGTTCGAGTTCTATTGCTGGACGCAAAGAGTGGGTTTGCTTTCGAGCTTCAAATATTTCAGTAGCGAGGGTGTACTGATATAGCTGCGGGTTCCGTTCTAGCGTCTGGGCAATGGCGTCTTTTAATGTAAGAGCGGGGTCAGTACTTGCATAGCTAGGAGACGCGGATATACCGGCGACCAAAACTATAGCTGACAGGCAAATCGCCCGACACCGATTAAGTGGGTTAATTCGCATAAAATGATCCTGATTAAGTCAATCTATTCCGCGTTAGCGGAGTGAATAGTTTGTTTAATTAAGATCGTAAGATAGGAGGGCGTAAGAGAGGACTAGGCACTTCAGAGGAGATGCGTTTACGATAATCAGGGACATTTGTTCGTGCTTTTTGAAACGTAAAACTCAACGTTTTAACTAAAATCACGGGACAACCATGTCCATGGCAAAGGCTGCAGTGACTGCAATCGTGCTCCTCTTCAAGCGGATCAATATTTGTTTCAGGCGGATCAATCTCGCCGAGCCCAATTAGAATATTATTAATTGAAAAATTATCAGAGCCTGACTGTGTTATCTGGTCTACATCCCCCATAGCGATACTTGACTGAAAAACCGTCAATACGAGCATCAAATATATTAGGGTGGGTTTTACCATCAGGACTGCCACTAGATTTCGATTAAAAAATACACAATAGGATGTCAAGAATTCACATTTAACTTGGGAACAATAAATATTTCTGTCTCGCGATTTAACACAAAGATGAAGTGTTCACTCTAACCAAGTTTTGTGCCGCTAACCAACCTGCCGCCATAAGCTTTTACTTGAATGGGTGCTAGTTCTATATTGCCTTTCATCAATAAATACAGGCTGTGTATCGCTGCAGGGTAAAAATGTTTTAGCCAATATTCGCGATCTTTCGATAATTGAAATTCCGAAATATTCGCAAATTGTATCGTTCGTTCCTTGCAATAGCGGAAATGCACCTCGATGGAGGAATCTATGTCTGTTGAAAAGTTTTGAAATCCTAACTTAGGTAGGTTTGAGTCCCAAAACCTTAGGGTCCAGTTATAGTCTGCGTCATTGAAATGCAGATCGGCAACATCGAGCCAATCCCCAGTATATGTGGCTGTGTTATTTAGGCGTATTTTATTGGCCTTGGCTTGTTCCTTTAAAGCATTGGTTATATCTTTGGCCGCTTGATCGAAATTGTTTGTTTTTTCCTGTACTACGGGGCTTAAATTGTCAAAAATAATGGCATTCACTGCCTTTTTTTGAGTTAAGTCCTCGATACCAATAGAAGTAATATTGTTTGGCCGATTGTTGCTAACGCAAGCGCAGAGCACGCCACTGATGAGCAATAGCATCAATGGCTTATTGGTGAGTAGTTGTCGGATTGTATTGACCATATCGCGTTTAATTCAGTCGCAAGATGCGAACCGCCCCCCACATAACCAGGCCTGCTATTAATAGGCCGATGACCAAATCTGGCATTTGAGACCCTGTCACCGCCACTAGAACTCCCGCTGTTATCACGCCCGCATTGGCCAACACGTCATTGGCAGAAAATATCCAGCTCGCTTTCATATGGGAGCCTTGGTTTCGCGATTTGAAGATCAACAAGAGACAGGTAATATTTGCTATCAAGGCCACGGCGCCAAAGCTCATCATGAGCACCGAGACCGGTTCACTTCCATATAAAAAGCGTCTGGCAACCTCCGATAGAACACCCAGAGCAAGTGCAATCTGCAGCCAACCCGAAAAGTGAGCCGCTTTGAGTTTAAACTTGGCCGCCTTGCCCACTGCATATAGCGACACGCCGTAGACCGCCGCATCGGCGAACATATCCAGTGAGTCGGCGATAAGCCCTGTAGATTGCGCCACAATGCCCACGCCGAGCTCAAGTACAAACATGAAGGCATTAATGGCCAGCAGCCACTTTAATGCCTGAGCCTCCCGCGTTTCATTGATTGTTGTGACTTCCAAGGCAGCCTGAACCGCATTGTGATCTACTGACTCGAATGAGACCAAGCTTGCCCCGAGGCCAACAGACTTCATGGCTTTTTCCACTTTATCCGCCATATTAGGGTGATATATATGCACCTTGCGTCCGGGCAAGTCGAATTCGAAGACGACGGTTGCTTCAAAGCTAGCAAAAGCCGTACGAATCAAGTTCTCTTCGGATGGGCAATCCATCTTAGGAACGTCAAATACGCTCAGGTGGCTCATTTCAGCCTGAGCATCACTTTCTGCTTGCGATTCAGGTTGCAATGACGTGTCTTGACTGGCATTGCAACCACAAGTCTTCGAGTCTTCAGTCATAGCTGGCCCTTGTTTATACATTAATAGAAAGTGTAAACTCTGTAGTAACTATAGAGTCAAGAGGCGGGTTAAAGAAAGATGAAAATTGGTGAGCTGGCAAAACGCAGTGGATGCTCGATCCAGACAATTCGCTACTACGAGAAAGAAGGCTTAATTTCGGCGCCTGAGCGTACCGAAGGAAACTTTCGTTTGTATAACAGTGTGGTATTAGAAAAACTGTCTTTCATCAAAAACTGCCGTGCGCTGGACCTGACCTTAAGCGAAATTAAACACCTGGTATCGTTACAAAACTCGCCGGAGACGCCGTGCGAGGCGGTAAATGAGATGATTGATACGCACCTGCTCGTTGTAGAGTCTCGTATCGAGGACTTACAAAAGCTTCATGGCGACCTCAAGCAGCTACGGCTTAAATGCGGCAACGCGAGATCGGTCGACCAGTGCGGGATATTGGGAGAGTTACTACCAAAACCCGAGCGCTCGCCAAGCGGTACAAGGAACGAGCGCTCGCCAAGCGGTACAAGGAAATAGGCATGACAGATGTAGATCACTACATCCGAGCGATAACACTCGGTTAAGTTACCGTGCGGCGATTGAACATTTTGAAAGTCATTGGGGTGGCTTTCTTCCTGCAACGGCCGACAGTGTGGCGAGGTATCTGGTGGATTATACCAATACATTGTCCGTGAATACACTGCGTCAACGACTAGCCGGTTTGGCAGCTTGGCATCTTGATCAGGGCTTCCCTGATCCCACCAAAGCCCCTCATGTGAAAAAAGTCTTAAAGGGTATTGCCGAATTACACCCGGTCGTCCAAAAGCAAGCCAAACCGATTCAACTTGACCAGTTGTCGCTGTAAGTGACACGAGAACGATTTCAGGAACCGAGGTAACAACAGCTTTCAAAGCTTTCCACCACTCGGCTGTAAGATGGTGTGCCTCGTCCAAAACGACAACCTCTATGCCGCCTTGAGCAATCACAGCCAGTAGCGCCTTAGCATCAGGGGTAGCGCCTTAGCATCAGGGATAGATGACTGATCGTCAGTCTCAGGCGGTTCAGGCTCATCATCAGGTGGAACCTGTGCACCCTGCCTCACGGCTTTTACATGCACTGCCTGATAAGTCGCAGACGTCAACAGAGCAGGCCGGGATAGATCAGTACTTATCCAGTGAAGATCGAACGGTTCACCTTCCACCCCAAAATCCGTGAGGCGACGTATCCACTGATCCCTGATAATACGGGTGGGCGAAAGCACCAGTGTCGGGCGACGCAATTTCCGGAACACTTCCAGACCCAGGACGGTTTTACCGGCACCCGGGCGCTCACACCAGTTACGCCTGCATATGCAGCAGATCGGGCACCCGATTGTTGGCGATACACTCTACGCAGGAGAAGCCGCAAAAACTGAGCCTCGGCTGTGTCTGCATGCCAAGGAACTGGATTTTGATCACCCGACAACAGGTGAGCGGATGGAGTTTAAGCTTGAGCCGGGGTTTTAAGTTCAGACTCGTCAGTGTCTACCATGCGGGATGACACCCACGAATACCAGATTGCGCTAAGAGTAATCCAAACGGGACTCAGCAATATCTGAGCCACTCCCACATAATAGACGGCTACAGCTGCCATATCGTCTGGATAATCATCGCTCGCTACCAAATAAAAAACCAAATGGCAGCAAATAATCGACAGCAACAGCGCAAGTCCCCAAGGTTTAAGCCACTGTCGCCAGCGACGATACCGCCGCACATCTATCCATCTGAAATAGCACGCGACTCCTAGTAAGGCAGAAGGCAAAACAAGCACAGGGCTAGAAAGCAACGTAAAGAAAATGAATCCACCTGCTGCCTGAGGAAATATCCCCGAACAAGCGACGCACAATCCAAGAATAAGGACATTGATGCCCGCAGGCAGGAGCAAAAGCTCACACGGAGTCAGGTGACGGATTGCCACAATTTCTACCTGACTAGGCGGCTGACAAGAAGCAGATACAGGCCGAAGATAACAATCCCCAGACCACCTATCGTCGCCCCAATCCCGCCAAACAGGTCCGGCGCCTTCATCATGGTGCTCATCAGCGACTCCTGATAGTAAAAGAACCATTGATGGTCGTCCGGAAAGATCCAGACGTGAAGCCGATAAAAGACGGCTTCCGGGCCAGCAATCAAAAGCACAAGAGCAACCGCCCCCAGAAGTCCGCCGAGCAAGAGACCCTGTTGCTTCCATTGAATGGGGATACGACGCCGTATCAGCATAAAGGTACCGATTGCTGCGATTAACAGGCTGACCGCACCCGCCACTGACAGCACATCAATCAGGTTGGCAACGTCCTGCAGATGAACAATTTCGGGCTTTCTCAATAATGGTTTTGTGCGGCCACGACTGTCGGTAAATTCAAGCTCTGCTAACCCTCTGCCCTGGTTATGCACGGCATCAACGATACCGCCGAACAGTTCAAGATGCTGCTCCCGCGAAAGATCGTCAAAGCCACGAATATAGCGGTTTTTAGGGCCGTACTTGTCGATATGCCCGCGGATGTCCATCTGGTCGTACCAGAAGCTGTAACCGTAATCGGCCGGCTTATGCAGCATCCAGCCGGTCGCAAGCGCGGCAAGCAGTGCGGAAATAAGTACAACAAACCAGATTGCCTGCTTAACTACGGAGGCGTTCATCAGAGTCCTTTCCAGAAAGTTAATATCGCGTCAGCAATGGCCGGAGCAGTCTCTTCTTCCAGGTGAAAGTGGTGATGACCTGGCAATTGCAACGAGTCGACATTTTGCAGGTATCCCATTCGATGTTCAAAGAACTTCAGTGGCAGAAGGCCGCTTTCTGCCCGAATGCTCAACACCGGGCACTTTACGGCGCGCATCAGGTGCTCTACCTGGGTCTCGCTCAGACGCAGGTCAGAAGTCAGCTTTAATTGAGGATCGGTACGCCACTCGAAATGGGATTCGCACTTAGCCAGGTTGCGTTCTACCAATATCGTCAGTGCACTTTCGCTAAGCTCAGGGGTTGCTTTTTTTCTGGCAGCAACAGCGTCTGCTATCGATGAAAACTGGCGTGAGGGACGCAACTTATCGCGAGACAGCACACCGTCACGCAGTTGCGATGCGATCTGATTTTCGGGTGTCACCATGGGGCCAGGAGAGTCCAATAGAGCGATCGAGCGGACCGTTTCAGGGAATGCAGCGGCAAGGCACAGTGCTAGTGACCCACCCAACGAATGAGCCACCAAATCAACTGGAGACGCCATGGTATCGATTACGGTTTTCAGCTCGTGGGTATAACCCCATATAGGATACCCCTGACCAGGCGAATGCCAACCAGACTTTCCGTGGCCGGGAAGATCTATCGCGACCGTGGTATTACCGTCGGCACCTTGCGTGAGCCGTTCAGCCAGCAACGAGAAGCTTGCCGCATTATCCAGCCACCCGTGAAGGCAAAGAACTCTCTCTCCGCCTTTGCAGGCTTCACCACTCCCACTCCACTGCAAGCCTGCCAACGGGGCATCTTTTATTTCAGCGACCACCCAGCAACTCCCGGATTGTATGATGAATCAGATCAGCGGTAGGTTCGGGGTTTTCCAGCGGAAACATGTGCGACCCTTCGATCCACTTAAGCTTCATGCCGACGGCTTTCATGTAGGCACCATTGACGGGTTTAAAGTACTCACTGCTCTTTCCGCCAATGACTGCCGCAGGCACCTTTAACTTTCCTTTAACTCGCGAGTGTATATTGTGAGGAATGGTACGCCATATATTGGCCTCAAGTTGCGGGTCGTAGGTCAACTTAAGCACACCATCCTCTTCGCGGGTCCCGCTGCGGATGTAATCATCAAGACATCTCGAATCAAAGTTTCTCATCAAAGATTTACCCGAGAAGTACTCTCGCGCATCATCGAAGTCGGCCCATTGCGTTTTACGTTCTTCAATCCTGCGAATCGGAAAAAGTCTTTCATTGAGTCGCGTCAATTTAAGAAATCGCATACCGTGCGCTTGCCAGGCAGGCATAACAGGAGAGTCGAGTATGATGAGCGCTTTGACGAGATCAGGCCGTCGCAAAGCAACCAACAAACTCAGCACACCGCCTAACGAATGGCCAACTGCAATCAACGGCTGATTAAACTGAGTTTCGAAATGATGAATCAGCTCCTGAACCAGATGATTCCAGTTATCCGTGACTGGATACTTCGGGTCATGTGCTATCTGGTCAATCGCGTCGACGCGGTAATGTTCAGACAGCCGATCGGCGAGAACGTTGTAGGTTCCACCCGTGAAGCCGTTGGCGTGGGCAATATGTAACGCTTGAGTCATAGCCTGTCGCTGTAGATATAAACAAACGCCAGACACTACCCTGCTAAATAACTGACCTCAAGGTGGAAAAGGTCCTTTATTCAGTGATTTGATGCCTCACCGTAGCGATTTTGCAGCGCGGGATACCAGATCTGCTCAACCGTCATGCAGCCAGGCGCAAATAGATCGCCACTCAGAAGCCAGCCTTCTGCCGGCGACCATGGTTGATCCATCGCCCGACCATCAACCAACAGCGAAGCAAGCCGACCCACAAGAGGAAGGTGAGATACCAGGATCACGTCGCGCGTTTCTTCCAAGAGAAGGTCAGCGATGGCATTAGGATCGCCTGCCGGGGTCAGCTCAGCCCAGGTTTCCACCTCAAAGGGAGTCGCCAGAGCCTGCGCGGTCTGCTGAGCCCTAAGGTAAGGACTGACGACCAGGCGAGCGCCTGAGGAAAGAGTCTGCGCCAGCCAGGCGCCAGCGCATCGAGCTTCGTGCTCACCCGATGGGGTAAGCGTTCGTTCTGAGTCCAGGTCCATGCCCGGAACTGCCGTGCCATGTCGAAAGATGAAGAGCCTGGGCATACATACACCCCCTGTGGTTGCAGGCAACCGCAGGGGTCGCCTTAAATTTTATGGCTGGGCAATGCGAATTCCACATCCGACGCAAACGCGCCTGTCATAAGCCCTTTTGCCACATCCTTTGGGTCGGCATGATTAAACAGAATCTCATACGCACCCATTACCAAAGGCATATATATATCAAGTTCGAGGGCTTTTTCCCTGACATAGCGCAGGGTATTCACACCTTCGGCAACTTCTCCCAACTCATCCACCGACTCTTCAAGCGACTGACCTGAGCCAATGGCGTAACCAACCCGATAGTTGCGACTCAAGGGCGACATACAGGTAACAACAAGATCGCCAACGCCAGCAAGGCCCAGGAAGGTCAGAGGGTTCGCTCCCATCGCTTCGGCAAAACGGCTCATCTCAGCCAGCGAGCGGGTGATAATCATGGACTTGGTATTCTCACCCATCCCCAGTGCAGCAATAAAGCCCGATACGATGGCGTAAATATTCTTCAGCGCCCCGCCAAGTTCGACGCCATACAAGTCATCAGAAGCATAAACACGGAAGTAACTACAGCTCAAAGATTCCTGAAGATTCCTACGTAAGTCACTGTTTGTACTAGCAATAACTGTTGCGGCAAGCTCACGCTTGGCAATCTCTTTAGCCAGATTAGGGCCACTGATAACCGCTACCGGGTTGTTCGGGCAAAGCTCCTGAAGAACCTGACTCATCAATAGGAAACGGTCCGGCTCGATACCTTTCGTCGTACTGACCAAAGCTTGAGCAGGTTCCAGGTCATCAACAAAAGACCCGACGACCTGGCGCACGAACTTGCTCGGCACAGACACGAAGATGACCTCAGCCCCCCTAACAGCTTCCTGCAGGTCCGTCGTTGCTTTCAATGAAGGATTTAACTTGGTATCGGGAAGGTAATCGGGGTTTACGTGTTCGTGGTTGATAGACTCAGCAACCGACTCGTTGCGCATCCACTGTAAAATTTCGACGCCATTGTCTGCGAGGATATTCGCAATAACAGTTCCAAAACTACCCCCTCCAATGACGGCAGCACGCTTAATAGACACAACATCCCCCTGGTGTGTACATGGTTCTATCAGATTAACTCAGCGACCCGCTTCTAGCGTGTCCACTAATTCGCGAAAGGTTTCTTCGTTTTTATGATTAAGGCTCATCAGTACTTTATGCGCCTCGATCACTTGCTCGCGAGCGCACTCTTCATCCACCGCATCCGCAGCCCAGCGCTCAAAACCCCCGTCGTCTTCAATTTCGCTATCAACGATATGAAATACCTGATCAAACCCCATACTGAGAAGGATTCGGGTAATACCAGTATTAGGGCTGCTTATGGTGGGAGTTATATCGAAACGATCGCGGCAAAGAATGGATATTTTAGCAAGCTGACCCAGCGTCGTGCTGTCGATGCCTTCAGCGGCAGAAAGGTCAATCATCACGTTGTGAAAATGTCCCTGTGCCAGAAATTCATCGACGTATCGCTCAAGGGTTGAGCACAGGTTCAACCTGACATCGCCGCTGAGGCGAATTACATGAACGCCCTCTTCGAAGGCGACTTCAACCACACCTGAAGTCATAAAACACCTCTACACACTGTGGCTACGGCTATATCATCCGGCACTTCTTCGTGCCCGGCAACGCCTGCTATTGACCAGAAGGTGTCCAGCTTACCTTCCGACTCTCTGGCCATCGCCAGCAACTTACTCTCCTTATCATTCAAGGACGCTTCATCAATTATTTCCAGTATTCCATCTGAAAACATCATAAGACGAAAGTCATCTGCCAACTCGACATCAATCGACTTGTACTCCGCTTCCTTGAATAACCCAACCGGCATCCCGCGCCCTTCAAAGAACCGTGCCTCGCCTTTACTGATCAGGACAGGCATAGGAAAGTGTCCTCCCACAGAATACGAGAGAACACCCGTCGACAGCGTCAGCACTCCGTAAAACATCGTCAGGTGTTTATCGAGTTCAGACGCCAGCAGCTCATTATTAATACGACCAAGAACCAGATCTGGTTTCAGAATGTCGTCACTCGAGCCCCGCTGAAAGTTTCTTTTCAATCGGTAGGTAAGGTTCTTAAGAAGAACAGTGACAAACGCCGATGACGCTCCATGCCCTGACACGTCTGCGATGTAAAACGCCAGGCGGTCGTCGTCAACTTCCATAAAATCCAGAAAATCGCCACTGAGCATGAGAGATGGCTGAAGTTTGTGCTCACAGGAAACATCACCCATATTCAATGGTTCGGGGAGCATACGCAACTGGGCATGGCGTCCAGCCTGCTGATCAGCACGAAGCTCATCCAGACCGAGCTTCAGTTCTCGATTCGTTGCTTCAAGGTGCTCCCGATAAGCTTTGTTTTCGCGCTGCAAAGTCTGGTGACTCAGGGCTTTGCGCAATGAATGAACCAATACCTCCAGATCCAGGATTGGCTTCACCAGAAAATCCGCAGCTCCGAGGCGCAACGCACGCACAACATCATCCATCACTCCGGCACCTGAGACTACAATCACTGGCAGATCCGGGTGGTTTTCGCGTAGCTTTTCAAGAAGCTGAATACCATGCATGCCCGGCATTTTCAGGTCGCAGATAACGGCATCAGGAACGGAAACATCTATCAGGTCCAGGGCCTCCTGGCCACTGCCAGTAGACTGCATGTCGTAGTCGCAATCATCAAGGTAAGCAACCACACTGTCCCGAACAGTGGAATCATCATCAATGACCAGCACGGTCGCGGCCATCAGCCTCTCCCCAGCGTCGAATATCTGGCGAACGGTACCTCTAACTCATAAGCAGTGCAACGATTATGAAGCAATTGTCAGAAGCGCCGCGGGCTTAGCGGGCAATGGCATGAACTCTGCTAGATATCTGCTATTGATGTAAAAGTGGCCTTGAAACGTACCGCAGCCTACCGAAGGGGAACGCATGCAAACACTGTCTCGCACCTACGAAGAAAAACGTCGACACATGAGAATGCAGATCGACGCACCGGCTCAATTAATCACTGACGACGGAGAAACGCGGCAGGTTACGTGCATTGACCTCAGTAGTCATGGGATTCAGCTGGAAAGCCATACCGAACTGCAGGACGGCGACGTGGCCGATTTTGTGCTCGCGCCGGGAAGCGGTCCCGTTACACCCCTGCAGGCAAGAATACGTGTTTGCCGCGTTGAGGAGGTCGCACCGCAGGTATTCCGGGCCGGGGCTACCTTCGAATCACTCCAGTAGGTGCTACCCGAGGTAACCAGAACCACACAGAAACACCGGTTTCTGTTACCTCGCGACACTGGCGTGAATGGTATTTTGAAGACTATGCAATCGTGCAGGTAGGGTTCAGGTGCCCCGGCCTGGGCACCTGACAGGTATTACTTGAAACAGGTATTACTTGAAACAGGTATTACTTGAAATAGGCGTTTTCAGTCTGCGTGTGGTCGGTCACGTCACGAACACTCTGGATCTCAGGCACCTTAGCTACAAGCGTCGCCTCTACCCCATCTTTCAGCGTCATATCTACGGCACTGCACCCCTGACAACCACCGCCAAACTTCAGGATGGCCACACCTTCCTCAGTCAGCTCCACCAGACTCACTTCGCCACCATGCGAGGCGAGCCCAGGATTGATCTCGGTGTAGAGGATGTAGTTGATTCTCTCTTCTACCGGGCTGTCTTCAGTGACCTTCGGCATTTTGGCATTCGGTGCCTTGATCGTAAGCTGACCACCCATGCGGTCTTTAGCAAAGTCGATTTTTGACTCTTCGAGATAAGGAATACTCATTGCTTCGACATACACGTTGAGCTTATCCATCTGCTGCAGCTCATCGTTCGGATTAACCTCATCCGGGCGGCAGTATGCCAGGCAGGTTTCTGCGTAGCGTGTACCAGGCTGCGTAATAAAAATGCGGACCGACATGCCTTCGACCGTCTGTTTCTCCAGAAGGCCAGCCAGATACTCTTCTGCGTCCGGCGTAATCTCAACGTATGTAGTCATATGACTCCCTCGTAAACTTGCGCGCATTGTAACGTATATGGGGCCTCATACGAAATACCCAAGCAAAACACTCGGGTTTTGCCAGCAGAACGTCTTTTGCACCCGAAACAGGACAGGCCACGTCCACTCTGGTAATATTTGCCGCCATTTTTCGCCAGTTAACCAATAGTGTTATGAGTTCAAACAACGACATCCTGATTCAACAGCGCCAAGAACGGATTGCCACCCTAAAGAAGAACATGCAGGAGCGCATTCATATACTTGATGGCGGCATGGGTACTCTTATTCAGAGCCATCAGCTGGAGGAAGCAGATTACCGCGGTGAGCGGTTTGCCGATATCAGCCAGGACGTCAAAGGCAACAACGACCTGTTGGTTATCACCCAGCCTGAGATCATTGCCGGTATTCACCGCCAATACTACGAAGCCGGTGCAGATATTGTTGAAACAAACAGTTTCAACTCCACCCGCGTTTCTCAGGCCGACTACGACATGGAAGACCTGGTACCCGAGCTCAACCGCGCAGCAGCGGCAGTCGCTCGTCAGGTCGCTGACGAAGTGGAGGCCGAAACAGGCATTCCGCGTTATGTTGCCGGTGTTCTGGGCCCAACCAGCAAGACCTGCTCTATCTCGCCTGACGTAAACGATCCGGGTTATCGCGCCATCACCTTCGACCAGCTCGTCGAAGAATACATCGAGGCCACCGAAGGTCTGATGGACGGCGGCGCCGACATCATCCTGATCGAAACCGTATTTGACACGCTGAACGCAAAAGCGGCCGTGTTTGCGGTACAGGAAGTCTTCGAGCAGCGCGGCGAAGAGCTGCCAATCATGATTTCAGGCACCATTACCGACGCCTCCGGCCGTACCCTGTCGGGCCAGACGGCAGAAGCCTTCTACAACTCGCTGGCGCACGCCAAGCCACTGACCATCGGTCTGAACTGTGCTCTGGGTGCAGAAGAGCTGCGCCCGCACGTCGAAGAGCTGTCCAATAAATCGAACTGCTACGTATCCGCACACCCGAACGCGGGTCTGCCCAACGAATTCGGTGAATATGATCAGTCGCCGGAAGAAATGGCGGTCATCGTTGAAGAATTCGCAGCCAGCGGCTTCCTGAATATCATCGGTGGTTGCTGTGGTACTTCACCGGCGCACATCAAAGCCATTGCTGAAGCCGTGAAGAAGCATAAGCCGCGCACGATCCCCGAGATCAAACCAGCCTGCCGTCTGTCTGGCCTCGAGCCGTTTAACTTTGATGAAACCAGCCTGTTTGTTAACGTCGGCGAGCGCGCCAACGTCACAGGTTCTGCGAAGTTCAAGCGCCTGATCAAAGAAGAAAATTACGACGAAGCGCTGGAAATTGCCCGCCTTCAGGTTGAAAACGGTGCTCAGATCATCGATATCAACATGGACGAAGGCATGCTCGATTCTGAAGCGGCCATGGTTCGTTATCTGAATCTGATTGCCTCTGAGCCGGACATTGCCCGTGTTCCAGTCATGGTCGACTCATCGAAGTGGGAAATCATCGAAGCTGGCCTGAAGTGCATTCAGGGTAAAGCTGTCGTGAACTCCATCTCGCTTAAAGAAGGTGAAGAGGAATTCATCGAGAAAGCCAAACGCTGCAAGCGATATGGCGCCGCCGTTGTTGTCATGGCGTTCGATGAAACAGGCCAGGCCGACACCGAACAGCGCAAAAACGAAATCTGTGAGCGTTCTTACCGCGTTCTCGTCGACAAAGTGGGCTTCGCGCCAGAAGATATTATCTTCGACCCGAACATTTTCGCTGTGGCCACCGGCATCGAAGAGCACAACAATTACGCTGTGGACTTTATTAACAGCTGTAAGTACATCACCGAAAACCTGCCACACGCCAAAATCTCTGGCGGCGTGAGTAACGTTTCCTTCTCGTTCCGTGGGAATGAGCCGGTACGTGAAGCCATCCACTCGGTATTCCTGTACTACGCCATCAAGAACGGTCTGAGCATGGGTATCGTCAACGCTGGTCAGCTGGCGGTGTACGACGACTTACCGGCAGAACTTAAGGACCGCGTCGAAGACGTCATTCTTAATAAGCGCGAAGACGGTACTGACCGCCTTCTCGAAATTGCTGAAAAGTACCGCGGCGATGGTTCTGCTCAGGAGAAAGAAACCGAAGAGTGGCGTTCACTGCCAGTGGCTGAGCGCCTGACCCATGCCCTAGTAAAAGGCATCAACTCGTTCGTCGAAGAAGATACCGAAGAAGCCCGTCAGATGTTCGATCGCCCGATTGAAGTGATCGAAGGTCCTCTGATGGACGGCATGAATGTGGTCGGCGATCTGTTTGGCTCAGGTAAAATGTTCCTGCCTCAGGTCGTAAAAAGCGCCCGCGTAATGAAACAGGCGGTTGCCTACCTGCTGCCGTACATCGAAGCAGAGAAAGACGGTAAGTCTGAGTCTCAGGGCAAGATCCTGATGGCCACTGTTAAGGGTGACGTACACGATATCGGTAAGAACATCGTGGGCGTGGTCCTGCAGTGTAATAACTTTGAGGTCGTTGACCTTGGCGTGATGGTCCCTGCCGACAAGATTCTGAAAGTCGCCAAAGAAGAAAACTGCGACATCATCGGCCTCTCTGGTCTGATCACTCCGTCACTCGACGAAATGGTCCACGTTGCACGTGAAATGCAACGTCTCGACTACCAGATCCCACTGATGATTGGTGGTGCGACAACGTCTAAGGCGCACACGGCCGTTAAGATCGAACCTCAGTTCCAGAACGACATTGCGGTCTACGTGCCCGACGCATCCCGCGCGGTAGGTGTCGCCCAGAAGCTCGTTTCTCCTGAAGCCAAGAAGTTGTTTATTGAAGAACGCCGCGAAGAGTACATCGCCGTGCGTGAGCGTAACGCTAACCGCAAGGCCAAGGCACTGCTGCCGTACGAAAAAGCCTGCGAAAACGCATTCACGGCTGACTGGGCGAACTATCAGGCACCGAAGCCAAATAAGCTTGGCCTGAGCGTCTACGAGAACTTCGATCTTGCCGAGCTGGTGGATTACATCGACTGGACGCCGTTCTTTATGTCGTGGGAGCTGGCCGGCAAATTCCCGCGCATTCTCGAAGACGAAGTTGTCGGCGAAGCAGCCACCAACTTGTTCAAAGACGCTCAGGCGATGCTGAAACGTATCGTCGATGAGAAGCTGTTCAATGCCCGTGGCGTTGTGGGTCTCTGGCCTGCCAATAAGCGCGGCAACGACGACATCGTCGTCTTCAACGAAGATGGCTCGGCGGAGCTCGCTGTACTGCATCAACTGCGCCAGCAAACCGACAAGCCAACGGCACAGCCAAACTACTCACTTGCCGACTTCGTTGCTCCCGAAGGCACAACCGATGACTACATGGGCGGCTTTATTGTTACTGCAGGCATCGAGGCTGAAAAACTGGCCAACGATTACGATGCGAACCATGACGATTACAACAGCATCATGATGAAAGCCCTGGCCGACCGCCTGGCCGAGGCCTTTGCTGAGCGTATGCACGAAATCGTCCGCAAGGATCTCTGGGGCTACGCGCCTGACGAGGCTCTCGACAACGAAGCGCTCATCAAAGAAAAGTATCAGGGTATCCGCCCGGCACCAGGCTACCCGGCTTGTCCGGACCATACCGAGAAAGCGACCCTCTTCCGCCTGTTGGACGGAGAAGCGAATACCGGTGTGTCTCTGACTGAAAACTTTGCCATGACACCAGCAGCGTCTGTCAGTGGCTGGTACTTCTCCCACCCTGAGTCGAAGTACTTTGGCCTGGGTAAGATCGACAAAGATCAGGTTACGGACATCGCTGCCCGCAAGGATATGGATCTGGAACAGATGGAGCGCTGGTTAGCGCCAAACCTGTCTTACGACCGCTAAGGAGTCCCGAGCTGATATGCAATTCAGCCGTCTCTTACTGTCGAGGCTCAGCCGCGTCGAACTGACGCGACTGAACCGCATCCTTATCATTGGCATCCCAATTATTGGCAGCATGCTCTCTCAGAGCATCACCAACCTGATTGATGCCGCGATGGTCGGCCAGCTCAATGACGTGGCCCTGGCTGGCGTCGGTATCGGTAGTTACGCCAACTTCCTGTGTGTTTCCGTCATGATGGGACTGTCTGCCGCCGTGCAGGCCATCGTATCCCGGCACTACGGCGCCCGACGCCACCACAGGACCACTGAGCCTCTCTTCGCAGGCCTGTTCCTGACGCTTCTGATCGGTATTCCCTCGACCATCCTGTTTATTGCATTTGCAGAACAGTACATCGGCCTATACACCAATGACGCAGCCGTTATTGCTGTGGCGTCCGAGTACTTTTCATGGCGCACCGCCGCCCTCACCTTCGTCGGCATGACCTTTGTATTCAGAGGGTTCTGGAGTGGTATAGGGGAAAGCGCGGTATACCTGAAGATTGCACTCGTCATGCACCTGAGCAATATCGTGTTCAGCTACTTCCTGATCTTCGGACTGACAGCCTTTGGGACTACCTATTGGGAAGGTTTCGGCGCCGTAGGTTCTGGTATGGGGTCAGCTGCATCGCTTGTTCTGGCCGCAGGACTCTTCTATTGGCGCACCTTTGCACTCGATACACGCTTTCGCAAACTCTACCACCTCAGCCGTCACACCATTCGACAACTGGTGCGTCTGGCGATACCAAACTCAGTCAGCCAGACCCTGTTTGCGCTCGGGCTCAGTGTGCTTTTCTGGATTATTGGCCAGATAGGCACTGAGGAGCAGGCGATTGGCCACATTCTAACGCAGCTGTCCCTGCTACTGATCATGCCTGCCGTAGGCCTCGGCATCGCTGGCGCAAGCCTTGTGGGCCATGCTCTTGGAGCAGAAGAAAAGGAAAATGCTCACCGCTGGGGCTGGGATGTCCTGAGATTATCTGTCGTCATCATGGCCCTTCTCGGCCTGCCGATGTGGATAGCCCCACACTCGGTACTGTCTATTTTTACGAACGATGCCGCACTCATTGAACTTGGCACATGGCCTTTACGTATTCTCGGCTTCGCCATCGCTTTTGAAGTCGCATCCATCATATTTAACCAGACACTTCTCGGCGCAGGCGCCAGCAAGCAGGTCCTCAAAATCAATCTGGTGATGCAGTGGGCGGTTTTCCTGCCGCTCGCCTGGGTTATCGGACCATACCTTGGACTTGGCCTGACAGGCATCTGGATTTTACAGGCTTGCCAGCGCATGGCTCTCGCGATCATTTACGGAACCATATGGAGCCGTAAGCACTGGGCGCACATCAAGGTTTAATGATCTAAATTTGTCTTGCTCAGGGAAAGATCACGTATTAGCGTATGCGGATAAGACGGACTCAGAGTTTACTTTATGCCTGTTCAGCTACCTGGAACACCGCCATCAGCCTATAAAGGTATTTCGCGGGTGATCGCACACCGTGGAGCAAGTGGTAGCGCACCGGAGAACACAGCGTCGGCCATGATCGAAGCCGTTCGTCAGGGCGCAGACTGGGCAGAAGTCGATGTCACTATCAGTGCTGACGGTCACGCCATCATTTTCCACGACCATAACCTCGTTCGATGCACCGATGGCAAAGGTCTGGTGATTCAGAAGACATTGGCAGAGCTGAAAGCGCTCGATGCCGGTAGCTGGTTCTCCCCCTTTTCATCCGACGAACGGATACTGACGCTTGAAGAGTTGCTCATTCTGGCGGACTCACTCAATCTCAGTCTTAACCTCGAAATAAAACCCACTATTGGCCGCGAAGCTGAAACCGTCTGGGCGATGCAGCAGGTTTTACGCAAGACCCCTTTTGGTCAGTCGATACTACTCTCGAGCTTTAACTACTTCGCTTTAAAGGAAGCGCAGTCGCTACTCTCTCATTACACCCGCGCTCTGAACGTTGAGGCGATTCCTGCTGACTGGCAGGACCGCATGGAATCGGTGGGCGCAACCGGCCTACATTTTGATGCCGAATTTATTGATACCGACATGATCGGGGAAGTAGTTAGCGCAGGCACTCCACTCGCCTGCTTCACCGTTAATAGCCTTGAGTTAGCCCAGAAGCTTTACCGCGCTGGTGTGTCCTCCGTTTTCACCGATTACCCAGACAGACTCCTGCTTGATGCGAGACCTGTTTCCCGCCATTGAGCGCAACAAGAACAATCGGTAAAACCGATTAGTAATATTCGCATTTTCTGATTTTCAGATAAGCCGTTTCAGTTTAAAGTTCGCCCCTATTCCTATAATTCCAATTACTGCAACCGGATCACTATGTACGTATACGATCAGTACGATCAGCAATTGCTGAACGAGCGCGTCGCCCAGTTTAAGGGCCAGATGGAGCGCTATCTGGACGGTAAGATCTCTGAAGAAGAGTTTCTGCCGCTGCGACTTCAGAACGGCATTTATGTGCAACGCTATGCACCTATGCTGCGCGTGGCTGTGCCATATGGCGCACTTAATTCCGCTCAGGTGCGCAAGCTGGCTTATGTTGCCCGCACTTACGACAAAGGGTATGCGCATATCTCTACGCGCCAGAACGTCCAGTTTAACTGGCCAGAACTGGAGCAATGCCCTCAGATTCTCGCGGACCTCGCTGAAGTACAGATGCACGCTGTTCAGACCAGTGGTAACTGTATCCGTAACACCACGACTGACGAGTACGCTGGCGTGATCGCTGAAGAAATCGTTGATCCACGCCCTTACTGCGAGATCATTCGCCAGTGGTCAACCTTTCACCCTGAGTTTGCCTTCCTGCCGCGTAAGTTCAAGATTGCTGTTAACGCAGTTCCTGGACAGGACCGCGCAGCCATCACGATGCATGACATCGGCATCAACATTGTTAAAAACGATGCTGGTGAAATTGGCTACCGTGTTCTCGTTGGTGGTGGCCTTGGCCGTACCCCGATTCTGGGCGAAGAAATCTGTGCCTTCCTGCCAGAAGAAGACCTGCTGACTTACCTTGATGCTGTTATTCGCGTGTACAACCAGTTTGGTCGCCGCGACAACAAGTACAAAGCTCGCATTAAAATCCTGGTTAAGGCCCTTGGCGTTGACCGTATGCGCGAGCTGGTCGAGGAAGAGTTCAACCGTCTCAAAGATGGTGAAGGCAAGCTGACTCAGGCTGAACTGGAGCGCGTTAAGCAGCACTTCATCGACCCTGAGTACAAGACGCTGAGTGACAACCCGGTAGAGCTCACTGCAGCTAAGGAAGAGAACAAAGCCTTCTCACGCTGGATGGAGCGCAACGTGCGTCAGCACAAGAAAGCTGGCTACGCTGTCGTTACTCTGACCCTGAAGCAGATCGGTACGCCACCGGGTGATATCACCGCAGAGCAGCTCGATCAGGTTGCTGACCTGGCCGATGAGTACAGCTTCGGCGAACTCCGCTCTACCCACAACCAGAACCTGGTACTGGCTGACGTCGAACAAACCGAACTGTTCGGCTTATGGCAGAAACTTAAGTCATTAGGCATGGCAACACCAACGCTGGGTCTCCTGACTGACATGATCTGCTGCCCGGGCGGTGACTTCTGTGCGCTTGCAAACGCCAAGTCTATTCCAGTTGCAGAAGCTATCCAGGCACGTTTTGAAAATCTTGATTACCTGTGGGATCTGGGTGAAATCGACCTGAATATCTCAGGCTGCATGAACGCGTGTGGTCACCACCACGTTGGCAATATCGGCGTTCTGGGTGTCGACAAAAAAGGCGAAGAGTTCTACCAGGTATCACTCGGTGGCAACTCTGGCGGCAACGATGCAGATGGCTCTTCACTGGGCAAGATTCTTGGACCTTCGTTCGCACGTGAGGCCATGCCTGATGTGATTGCCAAAATTCTCGATTTCTACGTAGACCAGCGTACTGACGGTGAATCTTTCCTCGAAGTCTATCGCCGCGTTGGCCACACCCCATTTAAGGAGGCTGTCTATGGCAAACCTGATTAATACCCAGGGCCCGGTTCAGGACACGGAGCTTACAACTGTAACACTCGAACAGTGGCAGGAAGAGAAAGCTTCTTTCGCTGGTCAGTCACTTGAACTGACCGTTTCCAGCGACCAAACGGCAGATCTCTTTGGTGAAGATGCGGCGAATTTCGCACGCATCTCCATCGATTTCCCTAAGTTTGCCGATGGCCGTGGTTATTCTGCGGCCAGATTGCTGCGTGAAAAATACAAATACACCGGTGAGCTGCGTGCCGTCGGTGACGTACTGATTGATCAGGTATTTTTCATGAAGCGTTGCGGCTTCGATACGTACGCACTGCGTGAAGACCAGATCGTTGAAGACGCTATTGCTGCGTTCTCCACCTTCACCAACCCGTACCAGAATGACGTCAATGATCAGCGACCGCTGTTCAGACGCCGCCTGAGCTAAAACACGCTCTCTTTTCTGTGGCGCTCCCGCCTTCTGTGTCTTAACCTTAAGTCACATTTGGGGGAGTTATGCCACAGGATATCGTTTTTTCTTTCTTTCTTATTTTTGCCGGTGCACTCGTTCTCGCGACTTTCGCACTCTACACACGCCAACCCATACTCGTCGCTTACATAGCACTCGGTGCCATTGCAGGCCCGTATGGCATGGGCTGGATTGAGCACCCAGATGAGCTCACAGACATGGCTCATATCGGGATTATATTTCTTCTCTTTCTCCTCGGGCTGGATATGCAGCCTTCTTCGCTGTTTGCGGTACTGAAGAAAGCGATGTCCGTTGCACTACTCAGCTCGTTGCTGTTCTTTGGCGTAGGGGCCGGCGTCACACACCTGCTTGGCTACGGATTTATGGATGCCATCATCGTTGGCCTGGCGCTTATGTTTTCGAGCACCATCATTGGTTTAAAACTCCTGCCCACGACGGTTCTCCACCACAAACACAGTGGTGAACTCATGGTCGGTCTTCTCCTGATTCAGGATATGATCGCTATCCTGACTCTCATACTACTTGGCGTGCTGAGCGGTGAATCCGACCAGCCTGTCTGGCAGCCGTTTCTGGCCCTGCCTGTACTCGCGGTAGCCTGTTACCTGATCGTGAAGCTAATTCTTCTTCCGCTCATTCAACGCTTCGATCGCTATCAGGAATACCTGTTCATTATGGCCATCGGCTGGTGTCTGGCTGTTGCCGAGGCCGCTGCTGTGATCGGACTTTCCGAGGAGATAGGTGCATTCATTGCCGGGGTGACTCTGGCAACCAGCCCTATCGCTCAGTTTATGGCGATCAGCCTTAAGCCACTGAGAGACTTCTTTCTGGTCATGTTCTTTTTCACACTGGGTGCGGGCGTCAATCTTGGAATGCTGGAGGAGGTGCTGGTTGGCGCAGTGTTACTGGCGGGGGCTGTTCTGACGCTGAAACCATTGACGTTCCGGGTGCTTCTCGGGCGTTTCAGTGAAACACCGAAGCTAGCCTGGGATGTTGGATTCCGACTGGGGCAAATCAGTGAGTTTTCACTGTTGGTAGTATTCGTGGCAATTGAGAGCGCACTCCTGACAGAGCGCGCATCCCTTCTGGTTCAGGCAACAGCGATTATCACATTCGTCCTGTCCAGCTATATCGTCGTTATTAACTACCCCAACCCTATCGCCATC
>NZ_DDKU01000024.1:5578-13633 GCF_002339775.1 Thalassolituus sp. UBA2590 | reverse complement strand
TGCGGTTAGGCGAGTACCTTACGCCACTGCATTTTCCTCTATTGGCGATGAACCTGATGCATAGCCGGAGTTTGCTGGAGGCATTAGGCATGGCAGAGCGTTATTCGTCGGTCATCAGTGAAGGCGGACGTTTTTCTCTCAATCAGGATAACGGCCAGATGCATGTGATCTATCTGCCGGGCGACAGGTCGTTCAGTCGTGATCAGATAGACACCGTACTCCTGTTACTCAAGAAGTTCGGCGAGTGGCTTTACTGCCGCCCGGTACCGCCGGTCAGAGTGCTGCTGGGTTTTACCGTCGACGAGGCGGAAGTTGAAGAATACGAACGTGCTTACGGTTGTATTCCGGAATTCGGAGCAGATAAACATGCCCTGGTCTACGACGTTGCATGGTTTCAGAAGCCACTGCCTGGTGGTGAACCAGCACTCGCCGGTATGCATCAGCAATTGCTGGATGCCCAGTTAAAGCGAATTCAGCAACCTGAAGTGAGAATCCGAGTGGAGCGTTGCCTACAGGAGGCTGTGCATCTTGCCACTGACCGTGAGGAAGTTGCCTCACGCTTATATATGAGCGTCAGTACGCTACAGCGTCGCCTCGTTGAAGCCGGAACCAGTTTTCAACAGTTACTGGATGCCGAACGTGAGCGTCGGGCGACGCAGTTGCTTAGGGGAACAGACGTACCGATTGCCGACATCAGTGCTCTGCTGGGCTTTGCCGACGGCAGCGCCTTCAGCAAAGCGTTTAAACGCTGGCAGGGGATGACTCCCCTACAGTATCGTCGTAGTGACTGACTTCTGTTTTGGAATTACAGAGCATCCAACGCTGCGATCAGGTCGTCGTGATGGGTTTTAGTTTTGACTTTTTCCATGATGTGAACGAGCTTGCCATCTTCATCAATGATGAAGGTAATACGATGAACGCCCATAAACTCGCGGCCCATAAACTTTTTCATGGCCCACACGCCGTACTTCTCAGCGATGGCGTGATCTTCATCTGAAAGCAGGTCGAAATTCAGCTCATCGCGATCAATGAACTTCTGCAGGCGCTTCGGAGCGTCCGGGCTAAGACCCAGAACAACCACATTACGGTCGTCCAGCTCTTTCTGGGTATCGCGCAGACCGCAAGCCTGAACGGTACAGCCTGGTGTCATAGCTTTCGGGTAAAAATAGAGTACGACTTTTTTACCTTTAAGGTCGCTGAGGGCAACCTCTTCTTCGCGTTGATTCAGGGTGGTGAAGTCTGGAGCTGGTTGACCCAGTTCTGGGAAGTCGAGTGCCATAGTGTCCTCTGTATAAAAGGTGTATAAGAATTTATAAAGGCTACCGGAAGGCGGCGATTGAATGCAAGACTCTGAACTATTGAAGTTTCAGGGCCGACTTCGGTATACAGCAGCAGGGCAGAATTTCATCATCATCAATCCATGCCATAGGCTCTTCAATATAGTGAACATCGCCTTCAACTAAGCGCACCCGGCAACTGCCACAGTAGCCTTCGCGGCATTGATATTCGATATGAATATCCTGAGCCTCGAGGGATTCCAGCAAGGTGTTTGCGTGCTGGAAACGTGCGTTACGACCGTCCGCGAATGCCACTTCAAAGATAGGTTTTTCCATGCCTTCAAAGATGGTCTGCGGCGTTGGCTCAGGAGATTCTGCGAGCAGATCAAACAGGTCACCCTGCTCGAGTACGGTATCTTCTTTGGGGAGCGATCTGGTAGTGGCGGGAAGGGGCAGTTCGCCCAGATCCATTTCCAGCTGAGTGGTGCTGCCACCGGTCAGTTCCATTTCGGTCTGGGCGTCAGAATAAAATGTTCTCGAACTGGCCCAGCGACGGCGGCCGATACGGGCCGCCCTGCGTGCGTTGGTCATGGAATCAGGGATTACAGGTCAAAGTCACCGAAGTCTGCAGTATCAACTTCACTGTCAATCGCACCTACCAGGTAAGAGCTGATTTCAGCTTCCTGTGGTGCCACCTGAACGTTATCACTGTTCAGCCAGGCGTTGATCCACGGGAGTGGGTTGTTACGCACTTCAAAGATCGGGTCGAAGCCGAGAGCGCCGATACGCTGGTTGGTAATGTATTCAACGTACTGGCTCAGGATGTCTTTGTTCAGACCGATCATTGAACCGTCTTTAAACAGGTAGTCAGCCCATTCTTTTTCCTGCTCGGCTGCTTCGTGGAAGATGCCAATGACGTCATCGCGGCACTCTTCAGCGATTTGTGCGAACTCGGCATCGTCTTTACCGCGCGCCATGATTTGCAGCATGTGCTGAGTACCGGTCAGGTGCAGGGCCTCATCACGTGCGATCAATTTAATGATTTTCGCGTTGCCTTCCATTTTCGCACGTTCGGCAAACGCGAATGAGCAGGCAAAGCTGACATAGAAACGAATCGCTTCGAGTACGTTCACCGAAACCATTGTCAGGTACAAACGGCGCTTCAGCTCGTGCAGGTTCACATCAATGGTTTCACCATTCACTGTGTGCTTGCCTTCGCCGAGCTGCTGATAGTAGTTACTCAGTTCGATAAAGTCGTCGTAGTACTTGGTTACCGAAATTGCACGGCGGACGATGTATTCGTTTTTGGTGATGTCATCGAAGACAACAGCCGGATTCGGGACAATATTCCGCACGATGTGCGTGTAAGATCGGCTGTGGATAGTCTCACTGAAAGACCAGGTTTCAATCCAGGTTTCGAGTTCTGGCAGAGAGACCACAGGCAGTAAAGCGACGTTTGGAGAACGGCCCTGAACGGAATCCAGCAGTGTCTGATACTTCAGATTAGAGACGAAGATATGCTTCTCGTGCTCCGGAAGATCCATAAAATCTTTGCGATCGTTGGTCAGGTCGACTTCTTCCGGGCGCCAGAAAAAGGACAGCTGCTTTTCGATCAGGTTTTCAAAGATCTTATGCTTCTGCTGGTCGTAACGTGCAACGTTGACGGGCTCGCCGAAAAACATCGGCTGCTCAAAAGTATCAAACTCGTTACGGTTAAAAGTTGTGTAAGCCATTCGCTGTTTTAGTCTCGTGCTATGGGCGCAGCCCCATAGCCGCGCCCCTTAATAAATCAGATTTTACACGCACCACCGGCGCAATCGTCGTCTTCTTGTACAGCTTCTTTCTGCGGGTCTTCCATACCGTCACGGGTGTTGTGGTAGTACAGTGTTTTCACACCGTTACGGTATGCGGTCAGCAGGTCTTTCAGCAGTTGCTGCATCGGTACTTTGTTGCCTGGGAAGCGGGACGGGTCATAGTTTGTATTCGCCGAGATCGCCTGGTCGACAAACTTCTGCATGATACCGACCAGCTGCAGATAACCCTGGTTGTCCGGGATCTGCCACAGGAGTTCGTAGTTTTTCTTCAGGTTCTCATAATCAGGCACAACCTGCTTGAGGATACCGTCTTTGCTCTGCTTAACGCTGATGTAACCACGTGGCGGCTCAATACCGTTGGTCGCGTTACTGATCTGCGATGATGTTTCGGATGGCATCAGGGCTGTCAGTGTTGAGTTACGCAGGCCGGTATCGACGATGTCTTTGCGCAGTGTTTCCCAGTCGTACTGAAGAGGTTCTTCACAGAACTTGTCGACATCTTTCTTGTAAGAGTCGATTGGGAGAATCCCCTGAGCATAAGTCGTGTCGCTGAACGCTTCACACGCGCCTTGCTCTTTCGCCAGCTGGTTCGATGCGCGCAGCAACCAGTATTGAATCGCTTCAAAGGCGCGATGAGTCAGGCCGTTGGCTGAACCGTCTGAGTACTTAACACCATTCTTCGCTAAGAAGTAGGCGAAGTTAATCACGCCAACACCCAGAGTGCGGCGTGCAAGGCTGGCGCGCTGAGCTGCAGGTACTGGATAGTCCTGATAGCTGAGCAGGCTGTCGAGCGCACGCACGATAAGATCAGAAAGATCTTCAAGTTCGTTCAGGTCGTCGATCTTGCCCAGGTTAAACGCGGCGAGAGTACACAGGGCGATTTCGCCACTCTCGTCGTTAATGTCGTTCAGCGGCTTGGTTGGCAGTGCAATCTCGAGACAGAGATTTGACTGACGCACTGGCGCTTTCTTCGGATTGAACGGGCTGTGGGTATTACAGTGGTCCACATTCTGAATGTAGATACGGCCGGTACTTGCACGTTCCTGCATCATCATTGAGAAAAGGTCGACCGCCTTGATGGTCTTTTTGCGGATGCTGTCATCAGCTTCGTACTTGGTGTAGAGCTGCTCAAACAGTTCCTGGTCCTCAAAGAAGGCGTCGTAAAGCCCAGGAACATCACTCGGTGAAAACAGGGTGATGTTGCCATTCTTGATCATGCGTTCGTACATCAGCTTGTTCAGTTGAACGCCGTAATCGAGGTGACGCACGCGGTTTTCTTCAACGCCGCGGTTATTCTTCAGAACCAGCAGGTTCTCAACCTCGTAATGCCAGATCGGGTAGAACAGAGTCGCTGCTCCGCCACGCACACCACCTTGAGAACAAGACTTAACTGCCGTCTGGAAGTGCTTGTAGAACGGAATACAACCGGTGTGAAATGCTTCGCCGCCACGGATCGGGCTGCCAAGTGCACGGATGCGCCCGCCATTGATGCCAATACCCGCACGTTGTGAAACGTACTTAACGATGGCACCGGCTGTTGCGTTGATGGAATCCAGACTGTCGCCGGCTTCGATCAGTACACACGAGCTGAACTGACGGGTCGGGGTGCGCACACCGGCCATGATAGGTGTCGGCAAAGAAAGCTTGAACGTAGAGACGGCATCGTAAAAACGCTTGATGTAGTCGAGACGGCGCTCTTTATCGTACGACGAGAACAGACATGCAGCGATCAGGACATACAGGAACTGAGCACTTTCGTAGACTTTGCCCGTTACACGGTTCTGGACAAGGTATTTCCCTTCAAGCTGCTTTACTGCGGCGTAGCTGAAGTTCATGTCGCGTGAATGATCGATGAATGCGTCCATCGCCGCGAATTCTTCTTCGGTGTAGTCCTCAAGCAAATGCTTGTCGTAACGCTCGCCTTCAACCATCGCTTTCACATGATCAAGGAGCGCTGGTGGCTCAAAGCGGCCGTAGGATTTCTTACGCAGGTGGAAAATGTTCAGGCGAGCGGCCAGATACTGGTAATCAGGGGCTTCTTCTGAAATCAGGTCGGCCGCGGCTTTGATCAGGGTTTCATGAATTTCTGAGGTCTGGATGCCATCGAAAAACTGAAGATGAGCACGCAGCTCAACTTCTGACACAGATACCTTCTCCAGCCCTTCTGCAGCCCAGGTGACAACTTTGTGGATCTTATCGAGATCAATCGGTTCCTGACTGCCGTCGCGTTTGGTGACTCTGAGGGTAGCGTTCATGTTTTCTGTGCCTGTATTCAAGGGGAATCTACTCCATCTTTCCCTGACGGCGCCGGTGTCTTAATGCTTGACATTCCGGTTGTTTTAACTGCGGAAGCGCGCTAAGTCTCTGACGTCATGTAGGTTTTTTACTTCGCCACAAGATAATGCGCCCAGTGGGTGAATTCAACCCCATATCTTGTGTTGTTTCGGCACTATTGGACAGCTCGTATTGTGGATAAGTTGTGCGTATGTGGTGGACATGAAGGGGGTAACCGACGCCAGCCCAGTCACCGCCTGATGGGCGACTTTTCTGAGTGCTAAAACGGCCGTTCTGATATAAATGTCGACTGTTACTGTGCAACAAAGCGTAACAGCGTCTAAAGTTATCTATAGTTAAGATAGTGGCGTTGCTGTGGCTGTTTCAGCTGAGCACAGGTTCCCAGAGTGGAACATTCGATTGTTAGGAATGGTAGGTCTTCATGTTAAAGCACGAAAATACACAGAGCCCCGAGGAAAACTGGCGAATCCTGATCGTTGAGGACGATGAGCGACTCGCTGCCCTGACCAAGGATTACCTGGAAAGCAATGGCCTGATTGTGACAGTAGAGGGCGATGGTAGCCGTGCTATTGACCGTATCAAGTCGGAGCAGCCTGATCTGGTCGTGCTGGATCTGATGTTGCCAGGCGAAGACGGCCTGGCAGTGTGTCGTATTGTTCGCCCGCATTATAAAGGGCCGATTCTGATGTTAACGGCACGGACTGAAGACCTTGACCAGGTTCTGGGTCTTGAAATGGGTGCTGACGATTACGTCGCTAAGCCTGTCCGCCCACGTGTTCTTCTGGCCCGTATTCGCGCGCTGTTGCGCCGCGTTGGCGACGGCGTTGAGGAAGTGGAAGAAGAAGGCAGCTCATCTTCCCGCCTGACGTTTGGCAATCTCGTTGTCGACAGCTCAATGCGTGAAGCCTGGCTGGAAGGTGAAAGTATCGACCTGACCAGTGCGGAGTTTGATCTTCTCTGGTTGCTGAGCAGCAATGCCGGCAGAGTTCTGACCCGGGAAGAAATCTTTAATCAGTTGCGTGGTATTGAATACGACGGTCAGGACCGTTCCATCGATGTGCGGGTATCACGTATTCGTCCGAAGGTGGGTGATGATCCAATGAACCCTAAGCGTATTAAGACGGTACGTAGCAAAGGCTATCTGTTCGTCAAAGAGCTCTGACCCGTTACAGGAGTAAACGGCTATTTTTATTCGGGTATATTTCGGGCTCCTTGGTGCTCTTCTGGCGGTGGCAGTCCTGTGCTCAGCCGCCTTGCAGCTCGTTAACCTAGTGCGTTCTGCACAGTTCTACGAAGAAGTCTCCCGCGGCAGTCTGTATCTGATCGGTGAGCGCCTCGCATCGGATGAGGGGGCGTTGCCGCGTCTTGAAGCGGCGTTTGATGCGTCTATTGCGATTCGTCCTGAAGATGATGGGCCAGAGGATGAGTATGAGCGCTCGCGCTTACTGCGTGGCCAGGTCATCGTTACTGTTTCGCCGGATGGCAAAACAGCCTCTATGCGCAGCATGATGCCTGATGGACAGTGGTTGTATGTCGACTTTAATAAGCTTTCTGAGCTTCAGGTCAGGGCCACCGCTCGCCTGTTAGTCGAACTATGGCAACGCAGCGGAGAGGCAATCGATAGCTTCCTGGCGGATGTGCAGAGCCACTTCGGTTACCCTCTGTCCGTGGTGAATATCGCCGATCTGGAAATATCGGCAACCGATCTTGCACGTATGCAGTATGGTGATGTATTGGTGCAGCTTGCCGTCGATGGTGCCGGTGCGGATGCTTACATACAAATCCCTGGGGCTGAGCAGGTGGTCCGTCTCGGTCCGGTTGAAAAATTCAATCCATATTCTTTCAGAGCTGTTTTCGTTATTGGCACTATCGGTGTTTTACTGATTGGCCTTGGCGTTTATTGGGTGGTTAACACCTTTGAAACGCGTCTGCGAAAACTTGAACAGGCGACCAGTCGTCTGTCTCAGGGACACCTGAATGCGCGAGTGAGCACTTCTGGTGAAGATGCTGTTGGTCGCCTTGGTCATTCCTTCAATAAGATGGCTGAACATATTCAGCGTCTGATCTCAATTCAGCGTGAAATGGTACGCGCTGTGTCGCATGAACTTCGCACACCTGTTGCCCGTATTCGTTTCGGGGCTCAGATTATCGAAGATTCGGTAATGGATGACCCTTTTGTATCAAAGCAGCTCGCTGGTATGGATGCCGATATTCAGGAGCTGGATGAGCTGATTGATGAAATTCTGACCTATGCACGTCTTGAAGAGGGCGGCCCGATTCTTGATTTTCAGAAGATCAACGTTGCCGAGGTCGCTAAGCAGGTGGTCGGCGAAGCCCGGCCACCCGAGCATGTTGCTGTTTCGTTTGAGGGCAGTGGTCCAGAGGGTTTCCCGTTCTCTGAGGTTGAACCGAGGTACGTGCACCGGGCTATTCAGAACCTGGTCGGTAATGCAGGGCGTTATGCTAAAGGGCGCGTCAAAGTGCGATGCAGCGTAGCGGACGATATCTGTCGTGTAGATGTCGAAGATGATGGCCCTGGAATTCCGGAGGAGGACTGGGATCGTGTTTTCAGCGCGTTCGCTCGCCTGGATGACAGCCGGACCCGCGCTTCTGGTGGTTATGGCCTAGGATTATCGATTGTGCGCCGGATTATGTACTGGCATGGCGGG
>NZ_DDKU01000024.1:0-5259 GCF_002339775.1 Thalassolituus sp. UBA2590 | reverse complement strand
ATGGCGGGCGCGCGATGGTGGGGCGCAGCGATGAGCTTGGTGGCGCGCGTTTCAGTTTAATCTGGCCGCGCGTTCACACAGACTGACAATGTTATTGGCCACGACTTGCAATGCAGGACAAAATAGAGCCGTGAGTCGGTACGTTTCCAGACACTTGTAACATAACGTTACAAATAGTCACCTTCCAGCTATAGATTACTTGCTTCATACAGGTCACTATAAGCGCACGTATCCTTTGGAGACGTGGTGAGAATGTTGCGACACACTGTGTCGTTTTGTTGGGCCTCCTTTGTCGAGGCCCTTTTTTTTGGGCCGGTTTTGTTACATCAGCTTTCCGGTTGAACTATTCCTTTCAATGTCGCAAATGAGCTTTCTGCAGCGGTCTCGATGAAGTCCTTGAGATACTGAGTTCCGGATTGCTCTTTTCGGATGGCTGCATATAGCACAGGCCAGACTCCAGCTTTACCTAACGGCCGTACGGATATCAAACCTGCATCAAGGTAGGTCTGAAGCGCCCAGTTCGGCAGGCAGGCGACGCCACGGCCGCTGGCGACGAGCTGAATCATCATCAGCGTTAATTCGGTTTCCCGAGTTGCTGAAGGCTCAATGCCATGGGGTTCAAGAAAACGTTCAAAAATATCCAGGCGCCGGCGGTCAACGGGATAGTGGATCAGGGTTTCCTCGCTCAGGTGCTCCGGACTGATCCACTCGTATTGGGCCAGGGGGTGTTGGTTAGCGATTGCAAGAACCGACTGGTATCTGAACAGCGGGATGTGCGTGACCACGGGATCGTCTGCGGGGTCTGACGTAATCACCAGATCAATGTCGCCTCGCCTGAGTGCTTCAAGTGGCTGAAAATGGAAACTGGTTGTGAGATCAATCTCGACGTCGGGCCAGTGATCGCGGAACTGATTGATGGCTGGCATTAACCACTCAAAACAACTGTGACATTCGATCGCCATGTGGAGTCGTCCATCATGCCCCGCTTCAATCTTCTTCAGCGTTTGTTCTGTGCGTTGAATCATAGGTAAGACGTTATCAGCGAGTTGCAGTACCTCAAGGCCCGCCCGTGTGAAACGGATTGGGCGTGATTTCCGTTCGAACAAACGGGTATTAAGACGCGACTCAAGATCTTTGAGTTGATGCGACAGGGCCGACTGAGTGAGATGCAGGCGCCGGGCAGCATCGACGAGACTCCCGCTGTCTCTCAGAGCAATGAGCGTTTTCAGATGGCGTATATCAAGCATAGAGATCATTCTTGAGAATATTTCATGACAGTTTAGCGCTATCTATTAATTTATTCATATATGCCGCATTTTTACTGACATATCTGGAAGCGATTTCGTGGAGCAGTTAGTCTGGAGTTTTAGTCAGATTGGATCTCACTGTATGTCGAAGTATCTGCTTAGCTTTGATCAGGGCACAACCAGTAGTCGCGCCATATTATTTGGGCTGTCGGGTGAAGTGATTGCGCAGTCACAGGAAGAATTTGAACAGCATTTTCCGAACCCAGGTTGGGTCGAGCATGCGCCTTCAGATCTTTGGCAAACCTCTCTGAAGTGCGCGCGCGATGTTCTTAAGCAAGTGGGTGCTAAAGCCTCTGATATTGTTTCGATTGGTATTACTAATCAACGGGAGACAACGCTGATCTGGGACAGGCAGACTGGCGAACCTGTGTATCCTGCTATTGTCTGGCAAGACAGACGAACCGCGGATCTTTGTCGTCAGTGGGAAGGCCAGAAAAATGAGATATCAGCGCGCACCGGACTTTTGCTGGATCCTTATTTTTCGGCCACCAAAATCCGCTGGATACTGGACAACGTTGAGGGGGCCAGAGCGCGCGCTGAAGCGGGTGAGCTGGCGTTTGGCACGGTCGATACCTGGTTGATCTGGCAGCTGACAGGCGGGCGCTCTCACTTAACGGACGCAACCAATGCCTGTCGCACCATGCTCTATAACATCCATGAAGAGTGCTGGGATGCCGATCTGCTGTCCTTGTTTGATATCCCAGCGCCACTGCTTCCTGAGGTTCAGGACAGCGCATCAGACTTTGGCAAAACTCTGAGCGGCTGGTTAGGTGGAGCGGTTCAGATTGGCGGCGTGGCCGGTGATCAGCAGGCTGCTTTGATCGGTCAGGGTTGCTTTTCTGAGGGGATGATCAAGAGCACCTACGGGACTGGCTGCTTTATGGTGCTGAATACTGGGCGTGAGGCGGTGACATCCAAGCATCGCCTGCTGACGACAATCGCCTATAGGATCAACGGCGAAACGACCTATGCTCTCGAGGGGTCGATCTTTATGGCAGGTGCGACGATTCAGTGGATCCGGGATGGCTTGCAGCTGATTAAGGACGCCAGGGAGAGTCAGTCTCTGGCAGAGAAAACGGGTTACGAAAATCCAGTCTATATGGTTCCTGCATTCGCAGGCCTGGGAGCGCCATACTGGGATCCGGATGCGCGGGGCGCCATTTTCGGTCTCAGTCGGGATAGTGGAATCAAAGAGTTGGTTACTGCTGGGTTGCAGGCGGTCTGTTACCAGACCCGTGATCTGCTTTCTGCGATGGAAGGCGATGGTGCCAGAGCCGCTGAACTCAGAGTAGATGGCGGTATGGTGAAGAATGATTGGTTGGTTCAGTTTTTGTGCGATGTGCTCGGGGTACGGGTCACAAGGCCCCAGATTACCGAGACAACTGCATTGGGTGTCGCGTATCTCGCGGGGATTCAGTCCGGGGTCTACCAGAGCCTGGATGAAGTCGCAGGTTTGTGGCAGACGGAGCGGGTCTTTGTGCCAAAAATCTCTAAAGTGAAAAGGGACAAACTGTACGATGGCTGGAAAGATGCTGTAGGACGCTTGTGCCGCCCAGCATGACGTGGTTATAACGGAAATCAGGATGGAATCGGACCGGAATTGTTGTCCTTATGTAAAAGGCTCTGGCGGGGGGCGCCGTCACCCATTATTCTGACAGACAAGATACTTTGGGAAGCCTTTATGGGGCAGCTAAGAAAGGATATTTTACGCCGGCACAGCCTGGCTGCAGCGGGTGTTCTTCTATTCAGCATTCTTTACTACGTCGGCTTTGGTATTCAGTACGGCGCGTCGCCGAACGCTTGGTTCGGCGCCATGGTATTTTTCTATCTTGTCGTCCATGGAATTACTGCCTGGTACATTTACTCGGGCAGAGCAATGGAGACTTCCGATCCCAGTATGACAATGCCAGTGATGGCGCTCGTGATTCTTTACATGTCTGGGCTAATGATTCTGGCCCCTGAACTGCGCGGAATCATGATTCTGGGTTATCTCAACATAATGCCTTTTGGTGTATTCCGCCTTTCGGGACGGGGATTCGTTGGTATTTCTCTGTTCACTGTTGTTAGTTATTCGTTAGTCATTTTTTCTACCCACTACAGCGCCAGTGAACTGCTTGTTCCAGAATTTGAAGTGGTTATCGGCGTTGCTTTGATGACGAGCCTGCTTGTATATGCATTTATCGGTCGCGAGTTCTTTATTCTGAGGAAAGCCTACGGCGAGAAAAATTCCGAGCTACGGCGCGCGCTGGCCCGTATCGAAGAACTGGCGGTCACAGATGAACTGACGGGGCTGAATAACCGGCGTTATCTGCTCAAGACTCTCGAAAAGCAGAGGGCTCTGTCTATCCGCCAAGAGATCCCGTTTGTTGTGGCCTTCATCGATATCGATTACTTCAAACGCGTCAATGATGAATACGGTCACAGGATCGGAGATCAGGTACTTGCTGAACTCGCCCATCTGCTTCGTGTATCTGTCCGGGAAATTGATCTCGCTGCTCGCTACGGCGGAGAAGAGTTTGTTCTGCTGCTGTCAGGGCTGAATCTTGAAGCTGCTTCCGGCGTTCTGGAGCGGATACGTGTTTCGGTCGAGAATCACAGATTTTCTGAGGTGGATCTGGAACAGCGGGTATCGATTGGTGGTGCTGAGTATCACCCGGATGAGGCCTCTGAGGACGTTCTTAACCGGGCTGACCGGATGCTCTATGAGGCGAAGCGCCTCGGCCGCAATCAGGTCTATCTGGAAGGCGCTCAGCAGTTATCGCTGCACTGAGCGCCACAGAGAACAGTTTCAGTCCTCTTCTTCCTGGCAGAGTAGAAACTCCAGCAGTGCTTTCTGAGCATGAAGGCGATTCTCTGCTTCGTCCCAGACGACTGCACGCGGATCTTCCATGACTTCATCAGTCACTTCTTCACCGCGATGCGCGGGCAGGCAATGCATGAAAATCACATCACTGGCCGCTTTATCCAGCAGTGCAGGGGAGACCTGGAACGCCTGGAACTTGCGGATGCGCTCTTCCTGTTCCTCTTCCTGACCCATTGACGCCCACACGTCAGTCACGACGAGGTTCGCGCCTGCGACAGCTTCTTCAGGGGTTTTGAACAGCTGAATACGGTCACCGCCTTCGCTGACGATGCGGGCATCAGGTTCGAAGCCTTCTGGCGTGGCAATACGCAGATTGAATCCGAATTGTACCGCCGCCTTGATGTAGGAGTGGCACATATTATTGCCATCGCCAATCCAGGCCACTGTTTTGCCCGCGATAGAACCGCGATGCTCAACATAGGTCTGCATGTCGGCGAGCAGCTGACAGGGGTGAAAATCGTCTGTCAGGGCGTTGATGACGGGTACAGAAGAGTAGGCAGCGAAGCGTTCGATAATGTCATGATCAAAAGTACGGATCATGACAACATCAACCATACGCGAGAGTACACGTGCAGAGTCTTCGACGGGCTCGCCACGACCTAACTGGGTATCGCGTGGCGACAGGAAGATCGCGCTGCCACCGAGCTGGCTCATGCCTGCTTCAAAAGATACTCGGGTACGGGTGGATGATTTCTCGAAGATCATCCCCAGTACTCTGTTCTTCAGCGGCTCGTAGATTTCTCCTGCTCGCTGCTTCTTTTTGAGCTCGATAGCCCGTTCAATTATCCAGTTGAGCTCATCCGGAGAGGTGTCCGAGAGCGTCAGAAAGTGTCTCACTGTCTTTTCCATTTGGTCATTCATTGAGTTCATGGATCAGTTCCATAACTCCCTCTACGATCAGATCTGCTTCTTCTTCTGTCAGTGTCAGTGGTGGTAGAAGACGAATAACATTGCCTGAAGTAACGTTCAGCAGAAGGCCTTTTTCGGTGCCCTTTGCCATTAATTCGGTGCAGTCTTTGGTCAGAACAATCCCCATCATCAAGCCACGTCCCCGGATTTCGGAGAACAGAGGGTTGTCCTGTAAACGCA
>NZ_DDKU01000012.1:0-7815 GCF_002339775.1 Thalassolituus sp. UBA2590 | reverse complement strand
GGTGAACAGCATGTACTGACGGCCCATATCGTAGTGGATCACGAGGGAGTTTTTGGTCCTGACGAATACTGCGCCATCAAACAATCCATTGCTATGGCGCTCGAACAATACCCGCTGGCTCACACCACGATTGAAATCGAGCTGACCGAAGAAGCTTGCCGGGATCAACCCGTGCCCAGCCAAACGGATCAGCACTAACAAGAGAACTTCGTATGTCCATACTTTCCACGCTCGGTTTGTTCATCATCACCGCTATTGCGGAAATAGTTGGCTGTTATCTTCCATACCTCTGGCTGAAGAAGTCGGCATCCGCATGGGTTTTGCTGCCGGCAGCGTTCAGCCTAGCGCTGTTTGCCTGGCTACTGTCTCTTCATCCAACCACCGCGGGCCGGGTTTATGCCGCCTATGGCGGCGTCTATGTTTCGACAGCCATGCTGTGGCTATGGGGTGTGGATGGGATTCGCCCGCACCTATGGGATTTTGTTGGCGTGGCCGTCACTCTGGTAGGGATGGGCATTATCATGTTCGCACCGAGATGATTTCGATCCTGTTTACTTTCCCTTTTTTGGAGATTCAGCGTTCAGCAGCAAACTCATTTTTTCCATCAGAATGACTGACGCGTTATTGTTGAACTGCTGTCCTTCCTCAATGTACTCCCAAACGGTAGCATCACTTTTCCAACCTCCTTGCTTTTTAATCAGTTCATAGTCCACGCGTTCCCGAGCCGCCGAGGTAGAGAGGCCGCGACGAAAACTGTGACTGCTCAGTTCGGGGACAAAATCGAACTGACAGGCTTTACCAAGGGTTTTGAGCACATCATTGATTGCCCCAGGATTCAATTGCCTGGCTTGAACCTGATCCCAGCGATTGACCGGCCGAAACAGCGGACCAATCGCTATATCAGCGGTATCCATCCATTGCTTTATTGCTCTGGCTGGACAACAGGTTGGATTCCCTGCAAAAGGCAGGGCTCGCACTAAGCCAGTAGCTTGCTGATCGGTCTTGGAACGGGGCAGCCGAATGATCAAGCCCTCAGGCTCCCACACCAGGTCCGTGACTTGTATTGCGAGCAACTCGCTGCGACGAAACGCCCCGAAGAAGCCCGTTAGCACCAGTGCGATATCCCGATACTTCTTCTTGCTATCTGGTAGTTGCTGGAGATGCTTTACCATCTGTGCGATGTGCTCCAGGCGCAGCGCCTTGGCTTTGCGTTTGGGTTGGCCGTGAGTGCGGCGGATGCCTTCCATCGTTTTGCGCACGAGAGGATCTTTTACTGGATCAGCGACTCCCTGGTAGTAGTGCCATTGGCCGATGGCCGTCAGGTGGAGATCCAGTGTCCGAGGGTTGAGAGATTCAGCTTTGATCAGTAGATAGCGCACGACAGTATCCCTGTCGGTAGGCAGTCGGCCACCCCATTTTTCGAATTGGCGAATGGCCGAGCGATACGCTTTGCGCGTGTTGTCAGAGGTGGCTGCCTGGAGATAGTGACGCAGCGCTTCGGATTCCCGATGGGCAATCTGATATGATCGCTCATTACGTAATGATAAGTCAGTGGTCAATTTGGGTGGTTTGCTGTGCATGAATCGAATTCCTATCGCGGTCGCTCAAAAGGCGGCTATGTACCGGCGTTACAAGTGAAAAAATTATGCCTGATTATCATAACCAACGATAATGGTCATTATCGTTGGTTAGAATTTGAAATTCAATCGTATTTGAAAAACATCAATATAATGTTATTTTACGTGTTACATAATACGTTATTAAATAATCTGAGAGGAATCCACATGGCCCGTGCCGGTGTCACTTACCACGACGTTGCCAAAGCCGCTGAAGCGATCAAAAGTCAGCGCCAAGAACCTACTGTAGACCGGGTGCGTGAACACCTCGGAACCGGCAGCAAAAGCACCATCGCACCACTGCTCAAACGTTGGCGATCAGATAACGGAGAGGCGGCCGATATCGGCGGGCTACCGAACGACTTAATCGAAGTGGTAAAGTCGCTGTATGAGCGGGTACAACAAATGGCCGACCATCGTATCGAGCAGGCCCGTCAGGAATTTGAAGGTTTCAATAACGAGCTTCGTAAAGAGTTGACCGATTCCAAAAACACAATCGCGCAGCTTACTGCTCGACAACAAGATCTTGAAAGCCAGATTGAGCGGCAAAACAAAGAAAAAGGTGAGGAAAAAAAGTTTCTGGAAGGTGCGCGTATCAGCCTGGTTAAAGCCGAGTCCCAACGAGACGAAGCGATTGCGAGGACTACTGAACTGAAGGGAAGCGTTGCTGAACTCAAGCAGGAAAACAAGGATATTCGAGAGCACTTTGAACACTATCAGCAGCGCACAGCGGAAGACCGTCAGCAGGAGCGCGAACAGTTTCGCACTGTTATTCAGGGATTAAAAGATCAGATTCGTGATCTGCAACACCGGCTCACCCAAGCCGAGTCCAAAGCGTCTGAGTTATTTGATGCTAATGCACAGTTACAAAGCAACGCCGGTAAACTTGAACAAGCCAATGCAACGCTAAACAGGGAGCTAAACGGAAAGATAGAAGATATCCAGGGTCTGAAGCGCGAGCTTGAAGACGCCGTGACGAAGTATCGGGATTCCCAGCATAAAAATGAACAAATGGCGGAAAACATGGCAGTGATCACCACCCAAAAAGCAGATGTGAGCAAGGAATTGGCTGTGTCAGCTCAAGTATTGGAGACCACCAAAGCCGAACTAAAAGCCTGCCAGGACAAGATTGCATTTCTGACTGACGAGAACAAGGTAATACTTCAGGAAAAGGCGATGATCCAGGGGCAGTTTAAGCAACTCCAGGGCTCGCTATGATCGTGTTAGAGCCAAACTTGTCAAATTTGTCGGTTCTTCCACAGAACCCCTTGAAGGGTTGGGGGCTTCGTTGTAGCAGGCGGGACTGGGGTTGCCGGGCTTGAGATAAACAAAGCCCGGATACGATCAAAGCTCTCTGGTGACAGACCTCATCGTTACAAACTCTTCCGCTCCGGTTGGATGAATGCCCAGGGTGGCGTCAAACTGAGATTTAGTTGCGCCAGCCTGCATTGCAATCGCGATTCCCTGTATGATTTCACCTGCGTCATCGCCAACCATGTGGGCGCCGAGAATACGGTCTTCAGAACGTTTAACGACAAGCTTCATGAGTGTGCGCTCAGACGAGCCGCTCAGGGTATGCTTAAGTGCCCGGAACTCAGACGTGTAAACGTCGATATCACCAGGATAGCGCTCCCCTGCTTCCTCTTCAGAAACGCCGACAGTACCGATGTTGGGCTGGCAGAATACCGCCGTAGGAATCAGCTCGTAATTCAGAGTGCGTTTACCTTCTCCGAACTGCTGGTCAACAAAGATCATGCCCTGTTCAAGAGCAACCGGAGTGAGAGCGGGTGTGTCGATCACATCTCCTAAGGCGAAGATGCCGGGTACGCTGGTTTCAAATCGCTCATTGGCGACGATGCTGCCGTTCTTGCGAAGCTCAACGCCGGCTTCCTCAAGGCCAAGATTTGACGTCTTTGCCTTGCGGCCGGTTGCCATCATCACCAGATCGCAACGGAGTGTTGAGCCATCAGAGAGGTGACAGATTTTTTCATCGCCATCTTCTTCGATTCTTTCTACATCCGTCTGGGTGCGGATTTTTACGCCGGCCTTGGCGACTTCCTGTGTGACAAAGCCTCTGACCTCGTTGTCAAAGCCCCGAAGTATCTGGTCACCACGATACAGTAACTGAGTATCACAGCCTAGGCCGTTAAAAATACCGGCGAACTCGACGGCGATATAGCCACCCCCAACAACGACAATGCGCTTTGGCAGCGTGTCCATGGCGAAGACGTCGTTTGAATCCATGGCCAGATCGCCGCCCGGAATCTCCGGTTTGAATGGCCAGCCGCCGGTAGCGATCAGAATTCTCTTTGTCTCGAGTATTTTGCCGTTAACTTCGACCTTTCCCGGACCGGCAACCCTACCCCTCCCGCGAATAATTTCAACGCCAGGGCCTTCAAGAATATTTTTATATATCCCGTTTAAGCGATTGATTTCATTATCTTTATTGGATTTTAGTGTCGACCAGTCAAAACCGTTGAAACTGGCATCGACACCGAAGCCGCTCGCGTGCTCAATATGCCCTTTGAATTGACTCGCATAGACAAACAGCTTCTTAGGCACACACCCGACATTGACGCAGGTGCCGCCAAGGAACATATCTTCAATGACCGCGACTTTTGCTCCTGTTGCAGCAGCCATCCGGCTTGCCCGAACGCCTCCAGAACCCGCCCCAATAACCACCAGGTCATATTGTTCAGACATGTTTTGTACCCTTGTTTAAATACCTTGGTTGCTCTTACTTCGAGCGGTTCATTCTGTGTGTTCCTCTCAGTAGTAACTACTGAGAGCGAGACGCCCGAACGGCAGCTGTGTTCTGAAGCATCTACTTAGAAAAGGTTGCACGAATATTTACGCGGCCAGCATCGCCTATCCGATCAATGTTGACCTGTGTCGCTCTGACGCCAAACTGACGTCCGAGTTCTTCCATCCAGGTTATCGCCTCATCAAAAGCTGCACCGTCGACCCAGACACGTAGAGAATCCCCGTCCTGCTCGTATCGGGTCAGTGTCACACCGCTTTTGCGAGCCTGCTGGCTTACGAGGGCAAGAAGTGGCGTGTTCGAAGCCGCTGCACTGGCACCTCGCCCCTGCGCAAACCGCCCCGCATTATCAGCCATGGTATTGTAAAAACTCATTTTGGCATTCAGTGTCGTCGAGAGCTGAGTATTCTGCTGTATGAGGGGCAGCACCAGAATCAGGAATGCCAGGCTAAGAGCAAACAGGATCGCCACGCCTCGAACAATAAGCTGGTCGCGAGGTGTTTGGGTGTGATACCAGTCCTTTGCCTGCTGAATCCGCGGGTCGCTTTCGAATGATGAACGTAATTTGTCGAGTGCTTTCATGCGGCACCTCCCACCTTAACGCGTCCTTTGACAATGTCCTTGTCTGCCTTCGCTGACGAAATTTCAGCCGTTAGCCCGCGTGCCTCGATAGCCGCCTTAAATGCCTGTAGGTCAGACTGCTGCTGTGCATCTATATCGATTAAAAACTCTCCAATCCGCTCAGAGTAACGAATGCTCTGAATGGATATGCTGCCTTTGCTCTGATCCAGGCCTGCCCATGCGGCTGCAACATTACCCATCAAACTATCAAAGCCCGCACTGTCCGTTGCGTCACCATCACTGCGTAATTTTCGTCTGAAGCGCGATTCGTAATTGCTAGTGGACTCTCCCGGGAACCATTGCTTATAAAGTTTCTGACTGCTGTTTGAAACCATATCAATCTGTTCAGCGGTACGGTGGTTGTCGACAATAAGAAAACCACACGCGAATACAGCGAAGATCGCTGCGAAGCTGGCAATGCCTGTCCACCATGGCGCAGGCTTCTTCTCACGTCCGGCGCTGGCTGCCTTACCCTGAAGAAGAGATATCGCGTTCTCTTTGGTTTCTGGCTTGGATGTGCTGACAGAGATGCTGTCAAAGGAATCTGGGTAGCCGCTTGATATGGTGGTCTTGAGCAGATTGCCCTCATCCATAGAGGATGCGCTGATAGTGAGTTCTTCACCCTGGACTTTATCGCTGACGCCCTCAAGTACGGCTGGCAGAGCAGCATCTGGAACCCAGCCTTCGAACACACCCTCGAGACTGACAATCCATCCTGACTTTGAGCGTACGATCTGGCTTCCGGCATATCCTGCGGTTTCAGGATGCAGAGCACTTAAACGCAAATGGTGAATTGCCAGCAATTCGATCAATCGATCGACCAGATCAGATTCCACGACATAGGCTTTATGCTTACCACCCAGGCTACCACCAGGCACGACGGTGTAGTCGCTGACGTCTCTGATCAATACTTCCTCAAGAGCGAAAGGCAGTGCACGATTCAGGTGGCGCCCCTTGACTCCAGGTAATGACACCCAGTGCGTTGCATAGTTGGTCGCAGAAAGCACCAGCGAGACGCTGCTCATCTCCGCCTGCTCTTCCGCCCAGTCTTCAAGGTTACGTGGTGGGTTGCCTGCGGTTTCTGTGATTAGCCAGATACCTTGATCTGCAGCCCACTCAACCCGGTTATTTTTGCTATTCATCGGTCACTCTTACGCGTGCATATCACCAGGCTTCGCGTGCAGCCCGGCGTGAAAAATCTCTTCTGATGGTATCCATCTTACCATCGGCTATATTTCGCCGTATCAAGGCCTCTACAGTACCTATGCGACCGTTAAGATCAATACGTGCGAACATCTCAAAATACTCTGTAGTGACAGAGAAATCAGTTTCAACTAACGGAGTCACCGCATCCTGCCTGCCTGTTCCATCATCAGCTGGCGACTCTGTACGGAGGTTGCTGACCGGAGCGGACCCCAGAAAATCCTGAACACTCCGGTAACCTTCGCCGCCTCGCCCTGCAATGATCTGTTCCGCATCAGTTAACGTCAGGCGACTGTCCAGTGCAGCAAGAACAAAATCAGGCGCTGTATTTACGTTGAGCTGAACCGCTGCAGGCAAACACGTTATATAGGGCTCAAGCTTGGCGTAGACATCCAGATCAACGCCTTCAATAAGCATTAGCTCACTGCTATGGCTACAGGCCTGGTAAGCGGGCCTGTAGCCGGGGTCCATCGACAGGTACTTACTGTCGACGTTGCTTTCCTGATTCAGCCACTTGGTCCAGTCGCTGGCGATGTTTACCTCAAGACCCAGGAGGCTCAGCAGGTTGCGGAAGCGCTGTTCGTAAACAGTGGCATTGCCGCCCGGCAGAAGACTGTTGAGGTTAAACCGCCCTTGCGCATCCTGTATTCGGATGGTGATCACGCCCGGATCAAGCGGAAACGTCCTTTCGATGTTCCACTCTTCGGCTGCGTGGTCAATTTCGCTATCGGCCTCCCAGTCCATAAACAGACCGGTGCGCGTTGCCGACTCTGCACCCAGCGCGTACAGGCGCGCCTGTTGTTGGGTAAAAAGAGTCTGAGAGCGTTCAATATCAATCGCCTGCCGCTCAATCATTGAGGTCGCAAGGATGGCAACAACCGAGAATATAAGGAGCACCATCAGCAGTACCATACCGCCCTGGCCGGATCGCAGAGTAGGATAACTATTCATGACTGACCGGCCACTGTCGCATTATTTCTCCATACCCGGGCGCCGTGTAGAACACCTTGATCGCAGCGATGCGAGCGTCTTCTACCTCTGTGACCGGGGGCCAGTAATCGACGGAGTTGAGTTCTGGAATGTCGGTGGTGGACGGTGTCGCCACAACGGCTTCGAACCGAACGTCTTCGATCAGGTCGTAAACGACTTGAGACAGTGGATCTGACACATCGCCGCGGTCGAGGACTTTCCAGTAATAACGAACCAGACACTCGCCCTCAACGTCAGCATCATCCGGATCCAGGCCCTGCTCGTACGCAATTCTCTCCAGTGCGGGTTCGCAGGGCTCAGAAAAAATGTCTTCGCTCCGATAGGCTATGCGTTGCAGAGTGGCTCTCGGGTCTTCTGTCACCGGATTGTTTCTCCAGCCTGCAATCGTCAACTCTATTGGGTAATCACCCGAACCGACCATGAGTGCTGGGATAGTGTCTCCGTACTCGTCGCGTATTGAGCGATTGATGTATTGGCCCAGATCGCGACCCATTACCTGGTTCAGTCGCTGAAGAGCAGCCAGATCATCGGCCTTCTCAATAGATGCTTTATTTACACCTGACATGTTGCTGAGAAGCTGCACAGCTGCAATGCCGACGGTTGCAGATATGGCGACAGCAACCA
>NZ_DDKU01000020.1:0-22752 GCF_002339775.1 Thalassolituus sp. UBA2590 | reverse complement strand
AAGCCAGTAGTCTTCGTGACCGCAGATATGGCTGGCGAGCTGGACAGCCCTCTCTATGGCTTATTCTCAATCGCCATGGTTATGCCAGAGCACAACCTGCACTGGAAGCAATGGTTTATTCAGCAACCGCCCATGGCCGATACGATCGAAATGAAGTGGGATGGCGAATGGCAGATAACCTATGAAACATTCCGGGATATGGGTATTGCCTACGGTATTGGCATGATCCTGATTTACCTGCTTGTGGTCGCGCAGTTCAGGTCGTATCTGGTACCGCTCATTATCATGGCGCCCATTCCATTAACGGTCATTGGTGTCATGCCCGGGCATGCCCTGTTTGGTGCCCAGTTCACTGCCACCTCAATGATCGGGATGATTGCGTTGGCCGGCATCATTGTGCGGAACTCTATTTTGCTGGTCGATTTTATTAACCAGAAAACAGGTGAAGGCATGCGATTCGAAGACGCCGTCGTGCACTCTGCGGCCGTGCGTTCGAAGCCCATTGCACTGACAGGTGTTGCGGCTATGATTGGCGCGTTCTTTATTCTTGATGACCCTATCTTCAACGGTCTCGCGATTTCGCTGATTTTTGGTATTCTGGTATCGACAGTTCTGACTCTGGTTGTGATTCCGCTGCTTTACTTCAGTGCCATGCGTGGAAAGCTCACCAGCCAGCCCAGCGATAACGGGTAAGCGTTACGCCGGGGGATAACAGGAAGCGAGTCCCAGTATTGCAAGAAAGAGCCAGCGTGAGGCAAGAACCCCAGAAGATCTCAACATCCGGCAGACGCTCCATCGTCTGCCGGATGTTTCTGTATATCTGCCTGACGCTGACCCTCGTTGGCAGCATTGCCGGCACCCTGCTCTACAGCATTCAGTTTGAACGTGAGATTGAGCGTGAGCATCAGGAAATGATGCGCATCACTAACACCTTCAAACCCGCTATTGCCCACGCTCTCTGGCAGTACGACAAACAGCAGCTACGCCTGCTTGTAGCCGGTTTACAGGGAGACCCGGGTGTCTCTTATGTTCGCGCCGTCGACACAGAGAACTTCAGCGCCGAGGCCGGTACACGGCCATACCATTCGCACGTTACCCGCATCCCGGTTTACTACGACGAACTGCTGGTCGGCGATCTCAGTGTTGCGTATTTCAATGGCAGTCCCTGGCTGAAAGCGCTAGAGAATGCCTCGCCCTATATCGGCAGTATTTTCCTGCTGCTGTTGGTACTCGCGGGCGCCCTGGTGCTCGTACTCCATCAGATTGTCACGCGGCGCATCACCAAGCTGGCACGGGCTGTACACAGCCGGATCGAACACGGCATTCTGACGCCAGTCGATATCAGCCCAAGCCGTTCCATGGACGACGTCGATCAACTGATGGTGGCCTTTCGTGAACTCAACGAGCAGCTGATTAAGGAGCTTGAGCGCAACAAACTGGCTCAACATCAGTTAAGTAAAGCGAACACCGAGCTTGAAGACAGGGTCGAGGAACGTACCGAGCACCTGTCAGAAACCATTGCACAGCTCAATCAGACCGTCGACGAACTGAACACCACTCAGTCCCAACTGATCGAAGCGGAAAAACAATCCGCGCTCGGCGGCATGATTGCTGGCATCGGTCACGAAATCGAAACGCCACTGGGCTTATGTCTGACGATGGAGTCGTGTCTTCGTAATGACGTACAGGCGGTCATCTCGGAGTATCCGGAACTGGCCAAAACGGAAGAATGGTCGCGGGTTTCTGAGAGTCTTGAACTGCTGAGAGAAAATCTGCGTCGCGCCACCAGCCTGATGAAGAGTTTTAAATCAGTCTCAGCGGGTCATATCAATGATGACAACGACTGGATTTATATTCACAAAACTATTTCTGATCTGCTGCGCAGCCTGTCGCCTATGTTGCGTAATCACCCGTACGAAATCCGGGTTAATTGCCCTGCGGATATCTGCATACAGGCATCCCCAACAGCGATCACTCAGATACTGACTAACCTCATCACAAACTCTCTGAAACATGGTTTTTCAGGTCGGGCTGAGGGCCTTGTTGTCATTACGATAAAAGAAGATTCAGACAACCTGATCATGGATTATCAGGACGACGGTATCGGCCTCAGCCGTGAAGCTGCGAAAAGAATATTTGAGCCAATGTTCACGACCTGCCGCAGCGACGGTGGTACTGGACTGGGTATGCATCTGGTTTACAACATTATCAAACAGCGCATGAAGGGCGATATCAGTATAGAGCCGTCAGACACCGGTGTGCACTTCCGCATGGTCATGCCAATCAGTAAAGCCAAGCGGCGCGATAAAGGCCGCCAGGCTATTTACTGATTTCTTGCGCGATCAGGCTTTTACTGTCGCGTCCTGAGGCTCAATATCAGCGAACTCACTATTCTCCGCCGAATCATTACCTTCGACATCACTCAATCCCAGCTTATCCAGCACGTTACTTAACATGATGTAGAGCGCTGGCAGAACCAGAAGACAGACGAAGGTCGTGAACAAAATGCCGAACCCAAGAGATACCGCCATGGGTGCAATAAACTGCGCCTGACGCGAAGTCTCGAACACCATAGGCGCAAGTCCACCAAAGGTCGTCAGTGTTGTAAGCAGAATCGGTCGGAAACGACGGATGCCCGCCGAAATAATCGCGTCATGCGCGTTCATTTTCTTGTCTCGGCGCTGCCGGTTAGCAAAATCGACCAGAATCAGGCTGTCGTTGACCACGACACCCGCCAGCGCAACGATCCCCATAATACTCATCACGCTGAGGCCATACCCCATCATCAGGTGGCCGTATAAGGCGCCTGCAGCACCAAAGGGAATAACCGCCATCACCAGCAAAGGCTGCGAGTAACTTCTGAACGGGATCGCCAGCAAGACATAAATCAGCAGCATAGAGAAAAAGCCATAAAGCTTGAGTGACGACATGCTTTCCTGAGTTTCAGCCTGACGCCCCTGGAAGCCGAAATCAACGCCGGGATAGCGCGAACGCATGTCCGGAAAAATACTCTCCTGCAACAAACTCATTACCGCAGGCACCTGTTCTCTCGGCTCGACGTTCGCCGTTACGTTCACAATCTGGCGACCGTTGCGTCGTGATATGGATGACGGCGATACGCCCTTCTCAAGTATCGCGACTTCTGCCAGAGGTACGTAGCTTCCAGACGGCGTCAGAATACGTAAGCGCTCAATATCCGCGGCTCGGCTACGCTCTTCTTCCGGCAAACGCACCAGTACCGTAACTTCACTGTTGCCGCGCTGCTGACGTAATGCACGCGAGCCGTATATCGCCGCCCGAATCTGTGCCGCCACATCGTCGGCCTCAAGCCCCAGACTGCGCCCCTGATCGGTCAACTCCACATCCCACTCAGGCTTCCCGCTGTTAAATCCATTCGCAATGTCTTTAACCCCAGTAATACCCGCCAGAGCATTCGCCATATCTTCACTGGCTCGCTCCAGAACATCGGTATGGCTACCACGAAGCTCGACCGTCAGGCCCGCGCCCCCAGAAGGGCCGCCGCCGCGCTCAGAGTCAAATGTCAGGCTACGAATACCCGCAATTTCACCGATTTCTTCACGCCATAAATTCACCAGTTCTGCTGCAGGAATTGGTCGCGCATCTGAGTCAACCAGTTGCCCTTCGACCTCTACACTGGTGCCATTGACGTCGCCCTCAATACTTAATAAGAACTCAGTCCCGTCAGCTTCGAATGGCGCAACAACGGTGCGAAGATCCCGCTCAAGTTTTTTGCGCACATCCGTCGCCTGTTGCAGAGGTGCATTTGACGGTAGTTCGACCGTAGCAACAACAAACTCACCCTCAAGACGCGGGAACATGCTGAAGCCCATGCGGCCGCTTGCAGCCCATGCCATCGCGATCATCAGAAAGAAAAATGCTACTGCGAAGGTCAGGCCGGGCGCACGAACTGCACGGCGTAATATCGGCTGGTAAATTTCGTTGATGAAGTAACCAAGCTTACTGTCGACATTCCGTTGAATTTTTTCCAGAAAGTTCAGTGGCGCATCTTTCGGCTTCTTTTTCAAATTCGCAAGGTGTGTAGGCAGAATGAACAGAGCTTCAATCCAAGATATCAGGAAGCAGCTGATAACAACCACGGGGATCGCAAGGAACAGTTTTCCCATCATCCCCGGCAACGCAAGAATCGGTAAAAATGCTGCGACGTTGGTCAGAATGGCGAATGCCAGAGGCACGGCGACTTCTCTCGCCCCCTGCACTGCGGCATCAGGAAATGCCATGCCCTGCTGCATATGCTCAAAGATATTTTCACCGGCGATAATGGCGTCATCAACGACAATCCCGAGCGCAATAATAAAGGCGAACATCGAGATCATATTGATGGATACGTCGGCCGCTGGAATTAACAGCAAGGCGCCTAAGAACGCCGTTGGGATACCCATCGTCACCCAGAAGGCGAGACGATATTCCAGAAACAGACTCAGCAATACAAGAACCAGCACCAGACCAATGGCGGCATTTTTCATTAAAAGGCCGACACGCTGGTTATACGTTTCACCATCGTCATCCGTAACGATCAGTTCAACGCCCGGAGGTAATCGGGTTTTGATTTCTTCCATTTGCCGATACGCGGCTTCGGTAACGGTGAAAGGCGTCTGGTTTTCGCTGCGGTAAATATCCAGTCCGATGGAAGGGTTACCGTTATACGTCACTTCACGGTTGGAATCGCCAAAGCCATCAGAAATAGTAGCGATATCACCAAGCTGTAAAAGCACACCAGAGTCATCACTGATCACAGGCAACTTACTGAATTCATCCGCCCAATAAATACGATTATCCAGCGTCAGCAGAATATCGCCGCCACTGGTACGAACCGTACCGGCGCTCTGCTCGATGGCGTTGGCAGCAATAGTATTCGCCACCTGCTGAAGGGTCAGGCCATAAGATTCAAGTGTTGCCTGAGAGATCTCAACGTGCAGTTCTTCATCAGGCGTACCTTTAACTTCAACGTTGGTAATTTCTGGCGCCGCCAGTAAATCATTACGTATCTGCTCGGCGAGCTTCTTCAGTTCAAATTTACTCAGAGGGCCAAAGAGTTTGATGTCCATAACATCAATAGAATGGCCGGACAAACTAACTACAGGACGCTCGATACCCGCCGGAAAGCTACTGATGTTACTGACTGCCTGCTGAATATCCTGATACGCTTTCTGACGATCGCCGCTGTTCTCAATCTCGACAGAAACACGGGCAGCGCCTTGAGCAGCCGTCGACGTAATTTCTTTCAGGCCATCGAGGCCCGTCAGTTCATTTTCAATCGGTAAGACAACGCCCTGCTCCATCTCTGAAGGCGTCGCTCCCGGATAGGCAACATTCACCGAAACATAATCGGCTTCAGTACTCGGGATAAATTCCTTACGAATTGCCAACGACATCAGAATTCCGCCAATGATCAGAAATGCCATCAGCAGATTGGGCGCAACCCCATGTCGCGCCATCCAGGAAACTGGCCCAGCCTTATTGATCATGGCTGATCTCCTGCAAATCCGTCAGATTTCTGGCCTAGATTCAGATCAGTATTCTGCCCTGAAACCCGCACAGGCATACCCTCAACCGCGGCATCAACCTGACTGGCCAGCAGCTGATCGCCCGGCCCAAAGCCTCCAGAGAACCAAACAAAGTCACGCCCGGAATAAAGAAGTTCGGGCTGTCGTTTGCGTAGCTTCAGGTCATTAATTACCCAAACACTGCCGTCGTCATTAACGCGATCACGACGTACCTGATAGGCATCGTCAAACTCCCGACCCGCCAGCGTCAGTGTGACAAAATCATTCACCAGAACGATAGGGCCATACTCTGGGTCCAGAGGGCTCTTGAGTGATAAAATAACGCGCGCCTGACGGTCACCACTATCGACACCCGGTAGCACGTTCAGAATAGAAGCCGTCCGGGTTTTCTTACCCCAGGCGGAGTGAGATACGATCACCTCGTGATCACGATCCAGAAGCGGCAAGAAAGATCGCGGGAGTTTCGCTTCGACCCAGAACTCAGAAGTTGCAACGGCCGAAAAGAGTTCGCTACCGGCACTGGCATAGCTGCCCGGGCTGACCGCGCGCGAACTTAAGCGACCGTCAAATGGCATACGGATTTCGGTACGAGCCAGATTAATTTTTGCCTGTTTTACAGCAGCTTCAGCACTGGCCATATCGGCCTCAGCAACCTGAAGCTGAGGCTCACGCAGAACCAGCGCACGGTCGGACGTCGACAGTTCGGTGCCTGAAAGTGCGTACTCTTCCTGAGCAAGGCTGACCTGCCCTTCTTCAATTGCCAGTGCCGCTTTCGCCTGAGCCAGTGTTGCCTGAGCCTGTTCCAGTGCTAATTCATAATCACCCTTCTCAAGCTGCGCCAGTAACGCGCCTTTTTTTAACAGCGCACCGGGCACCGCCTGAGCTGAGACCTGTTCCACTCTTCCGCTTACCTGAGCAACCAGAGTCACACTGTCGGACGCTGTTACCGCACCGCCAGTTTGCCACGACGCACGGGAAGCCACTTTCTCAAGCGGCTCTGCATCTACAAGCCGCGCTATTTTTTCCCGCTCTTTTTTACCCGGCTTAGGCGCCGTATCCTGAATGAGTTTCCACGCGCCGAAACTCGCAAGAATAATAAGAATACTGACACCGGCTAATGCCAGGTTTTTCTTACGATCGGTCATGCGTCGGTTTCTCCGAATCTGCCGTGACTAACGGCTTTGTATAATTGAATTCTTGATTGAGTAAGGTTCCAGCGGGCAGTCAATTGCTGGGATTCGAGGCTCAGGAGTTCTTGCTGGGCGTTGAGCAGATCGAGAAAATCAATCTGACCACGCGCGTAGTAGTAATCCTGTAGCTCGAGAGTTTTTCGTGCAAGTTCAAGTTGGTCCGTCAGGCTTTGTAGCGTCTTCAGGTACCGCTGCTCTTCTACCAGCGCCTGCTGAACTTCCTGAGCGGCTTCAAGTACGGTCTGACTGTAATCTGCCAGAGCCTCCTGCTCCGCTGCTTTCTGCCGGTCGACTTCTGCTCGACGACCGGCGCCATCGATGATCGGCAACACCAGAGAGCCGGCAAGATTGGCGACCCAGTTATCAAACAGTTGGCTGAAGTCTGCGTCACTATCGCGATAACTTGCTGAGAGGGAAAAACGGGGATAACGGTTCGCGGCGGCAACCGCCACACCGGCACTGGCCGCCTGAAGCCTGGCGTACGCTTCCTGAACATCCGGGCGTGCTTTCAGGGCTTCCAGAGGAACGTTATTCAGTGCCATATCAGGCTGAGGAACTGGCGTCAGGTCAGACACCATATCAGCCGTTATAGGCGCCTGCCCACGACCCAGCCAGAGAGCAAGCTGTTGCAGATAGATATCACGCTGTGCTTCAGCTTCGATGATATCAACACTCAGTGACTCAACCAGCTGCTGTTGTTGCCAGACATCTGTCAGTGCTGCCTGACCGCGACGCTTACGACCTTCGACTACCTTAAGCGCAGTTGCGAGACGTTGCTTCTGGTCTTCGAGAAGACGCAGCTTTCCGGCCTGAACACGCAACCCCAACCAATAGGTCGAGACTTCACCCGCTACTGTATTAGCCAACGTACGATACGCCGCTTCACTGGCATCGGCACTGAAGCGGGACTGAGCTGCTCCCGCACGAATGCCACCCCATAGGTCAATTTCATAACTGGCGGTTAAGCCGGCTGACCAGGTATCCGTGGTTGAGTCTTCACTGGTCCATTGCCGGCTTTTTCCAAGCTCTGCATTAACTTCCGGATAGTAATCACTGCGCGAGCCCCGTAACTGTGCCAGGCTCTGACGCAAACGCGCCTCTGCAGCCTGTAGGCTGTAATTGCCTTGCAGAGCATCATTGACGTACTCATTCAGTTCACTGTCGTTAAACGTCGTCCACCAATCGACCGCAGGTAAGACCTGTTGTTGATCAGTGAAGGTATCGGGAAGAACGATGGGGTCAGGTTCTGATACAGCAACGCTGCTGCACCCCTGCACTGCCATGACGGCAGAAGAAAGCAGAAGTAGCCGGGATGCCAGTCTTGTCGACCGGCCAGAGAGGTAGGAAGGGGGGCCGCTCACGGAAGAAGCTCCATAATAATCTGAGCCCAATGATAGAGCCTCAGCAGAGCGACTGATATTGCATTTTACCCTTCTTTACCGCCTCTGACGGCCCTCGACAGGCCGCCAGTGCAGAATGGCATCAGAAGAAAAAGTTTAGCGCCACTTCGAAGGTATCATCTCGGCGGAAAATGCTCGCAAGTGACTCCTCCTCTGCTGTTACCAAAGTAATAGTCGCATCAATCGTCATCGACGGATTTAACCGGGTATTGGCTTCCAGCAGAAATAAACGAGTGCCCGTATAATCGAGATCTTGTGTAATACCCGCAAGAATTTCACTCGACGCCATGTCATTGAAAACATAACGCGTGCCTAAGAACAGATCATTCTGGGCGTCAGAATACTCTGCACCACGGCTGTCGTACTGATACTCGGCAAGTAAGCCAAGATCAGCCGCATTTCCAAACGGGCCAACCAGAGTGTATTCAAAACCACCAACGGCTGCGGTCTGATCTTTGACCTCTATCCCACCCGGTAAGGCATCAAGCTGATAATCGCGATACAACAGTTCTGCCTTAAGCAACCAACCTTCAGGCGCAAACTGTATGGTAGAACCGATCTGATTCTGCATAGCGTAGTACGGCACCAGCTCAGTCAGCGTGAGCACACTGTTGACGACTTCCACCTGAGGAGCCAACAAAGGATCGCGCGATGTACCGCGGAATACAGACGCCGTCAGATCCAGTGGATACCCGTTCAGCTCAGAAACGTAAGACCAACGTGCCGCCAGATCAACATGCTGCTGCTCTTCGTCGGCCTGGTATTCAGCATCACCGCTGACCAGAAGCTCGGTGCGATAGCGCCCTGCTTCGCCCGGAAATGTACGTTCCCGGAAGCCGGGCAGTACGAAGGCCTCCCAGGTACCAACGTCAGACAACCAGATCCCCTGGATCATTGGCTGACCCAGTTTCTGATCGCCATCAATGGCTTCTACATAGTCTGTCTGGTTAATGACATCAACAAGATGCAGAGACTCAGTAACGCCCCAGAATACTTTACCTATACCAGCGCGCAGCTCCCATGGGCCATTCCACGTCATGAACATGGCTTCACGGATATCACCGTGCGTTCGCTCATCATCTGCAAAATCTTTGCGATAAAAAGGTACGAAAGTGAAACGACCGTTGCCAGATTCTGCATCCCAGACGACTTCAGGCTGCAACGTCAGTGACCATTGATCATCGACCTGCCCGCTGTAAGCACCGGACTCCAGGAAGCGACGTCCTTCAATACCCGCCTCAAGCGACAAGTCGAGCGCACTCACCAGAGGGGAAGCCCCCGCGCCTGCCAGCAACGCAGACACTGTCAGAAGTAGCTTTTTCATATTACTGCCTTATCGAGCACGCTTAAGCGATGCCTGACTGAAATCCGATTCGCTCAGCCCGGTATCAAACTCAATGCCGTGCGTGATGATGGTCGTGCTCTTGCCATTCTGGTGGTTTTGCATATCCAGCTTGTGCGCACGCCAGAACTTATCTTTGTAGAGTTTCCACTCAGACAGCTCAAGTGTTTTCAGCAATGTATTTTTACGATCGTAGTATTCCGTTTTTACCGCGCGCATGTGCTCGGTATCGATCCAGCTGATCTGGCGGGTATAGCCAGAAAATTTATCCACCGGATCACTTTCTACCACATGACACGTCATATCCTCAGCGCATGGCTCATCGCGCAGATAAGTAAATTCGTACTTTTCAGGCTCGAACGACCCCATATCTTCATAAGCAAATTCACTGCCCATAAAAGGGCCTGACTTGTTGCGGGAAGAAATACGCTTAACACGCTTCAGTGCGGGTAAATACAGCCACTGATCATCAGGTTTCGTATTGTGAGAAAAGCTCAGAAACGCCGTACCGCTGACATCTTTAGGCTCATCAAAAATCGTCAGGCCTTTATCACCGTCGTCCTGGATTTCAAAATTCTTCAGGCGCATTTTCCGTTCAGAGGTTTCCCCCTGTGAGTTACGCAGAATCATAGTCATCTCAGCCTGAGAATCGCCCCAGCCGGTGTCCCGCGCTTTACGCTCCTTAGCGATCTCGAGGCCTCGGCCACCGTCATCAGCGATAGCGAAAGGTGCAACCAATGCCAGTCCCGTCACGAGTGTAGTTATCAGTTTCATGCGTGTTCTCCTTTTAGGGATGTCTGCTCTTCAGCGTTTGCTTCAGGCTTATCTTTATCCAGCCACAACAGCATGGGTGGCAGGATGAGAAAATCAATAATGAGTGCGATCAGAATAATCAACGACGTTGCGATACCCATGTCTGAGTTCAGGCGGAATGCTGAGAACGCCAGCATAGAGAAGCCAAGGACCAGAACCAGAGTGGTGATCAGCAGAGCACGGCCAACGTTGATAAACGAATAACGCACTGCCGCTTCGGTCATCATTCCCTCCATACGTGCACGCTTATATTTACTCAGAAAGTGCACTGTATCATCGACAATAATGCCAAGAGTCATTGAGCTGACGATAGAAAGGCCCAGGTTTATTTCACCAGAAATAAAGGTCCAGAAACCGAAACCAACCAGTGCTGGAGTAATATTCGGGAACAGGCTGATCACACCCAGCCTGAGCGACCGTAAAGCAAAAATCAGGATGCCTGAGATAATCACCAGTGCCATCATCATGCTGAGAATCATGCTCTTCATATTCGTCTCACCAATGTGAGAGAACATCACTGAAGGGCTGGCAGCAGTCAGCCGGATACCGGGAGCATTTGCATCCATCCAGTCTTTGGCGCGGTTCTCAAGCGAGATAATCTCAACGCTTCCCAGATTTTTCAGAATCGACGTCATTCGTACTGCAGACTTATCCACGTTAACCTGGTTATTCAGATCAAGTCCGTACGGTAATGACATTTCGTAGAGCAACAGATACTGCGCTGCCAGCTCACGATCGTCTGGAATTCTGTACCAGTCAGGATCGTCCGCATGCATGTTTTTATTCAGGCGCTTAAAGGTATCCGACAGGCCACTGACGTGATCAATCTCCGGTTGCTGTTCAAGCCACTCGGTAAAATCGCGCATCACTGCAATAAACTCAGGATTACTGATACCGCCGGCCTCATCAGTGTACATGGCCCAATCGATAGACTGTGAACCTGAGAGCGTATCGGCCTGCTTTTCAACCGACTGACGGTACGCCGTCGATTCAGCAAAGTATTCTGTTGCGACATCGTTAATTTCATTACGCATCGCCAGTGCACTTAATACAGCAACTACAGCGACACCGCCCCACAACAAAGGCGTCTGGTGACGAATCACGAAATCACCAAAGTGAGCCATCGCAGGCGCTTTATCGTCGACGCGGCCACCCGCTCCGACCGGCAGCACCGACAACAAAGCAGGGAACAGAGTGACAGACATCACGTACGCTAACATCACACCCATAGCGCAAAGAAATCCGAAGTCAGCGAATACAGGAGACTCCGACATCATGAGTGTCAGGAAGCCAACCGCGGTCGTCGCACTGGTAATAAAAATTGGCATCCAGTTCAACTCGAGGCTGTAGCGCACGGCTTCTTTTCTGCTCTTACCTTGCTTCATGCCATATTGCATGGTCGCTACCACATGAACGCAATCCGCCACCGCAATAGTCAGAACCACAATCGGTACGTTAATGGTCCCCGTCGACAGGAAAAAACCCATCCATCCAGCCAGCCCCATGGTGGCCATAATGGTCAGTACCAGAACAACGACAGTGGCGAGCATCGCCAGCACGCTGCGCAAAAGAACCGCCAGCAAGACTATGATCAATAGCAACATCGCAGGAACCAGAGTCGACATATCTTTCTGGCCTTCCGTCGCGAAGCTGTAATTCATCGGAATAATTCCGGTGTGATAGAAAGCAATATCCGGGTAGCGCTCGGCAAATTGCGCACTCAGATCGCGTACAAAATCCATCACACTGGCGACGTTCGCAGTGTTGTCAGTTACGTCCGGCAATTGCAGCGTAATATTGATCAGGCTGACCTCTGTATCAGGCGAGATAATCCGACCATTCAGAGATGGCTCCGCCAGCGCGGTTTCACGAATTCGGTTGAGGTCGTCTTCCGTTAGCTCTTCAGGATAGAGCACCATGTCTTCGACGATCATATCGTCGTACTCGGCCCATGTATTCTGGTAGTTGGTCAGAGAATCTACACGGCTGGAAAACGGTGTCTGCCAGGCTTCCTCTGTGTATTCCTGTATCAGGGTCAGAATAGTCTCGTCGATCACTTCGCCCGATTCAGGCACCACTAATACCGCGATACCGTCGCTTTTATTGAAGATTTTCTGCATCTCTTCAAAATCATTCAGCGGGCCATACCCTTCTTCGAAGAAGACTTTGTAATCTCCACGAAAATAAAGATTGCCACCACCTGCTGCTGCGGCCAGAGCCGCAATAATCAGCGCGGCAATCACCAGCCATGCACGTTCCGTTGCCAGTTTTTCTACCCATTGACGCATAGTGCGCTCTCCTGAATTAAAGCGAAGCTCTCTGACTTTCCTCCGGGAACACCTCTTCAGCAATGCGCTGCCAGGTCGCCCGATAGTCCCAATCCTTCGACAAAGGCTTCATGCCTATGCCATCCATCAGCACATTCGCTCCGATTAAAGCGATGTTCTTTTCTTCAAGTAGATCACCGATGGTCTGCTCAAAACCGGTGTCTTCTAATAAATTGATTCCATAAGAGGTCGACCATGTAAGAAAGGTAATTACGGTGGCATCCAGGTCCTCTGTAATTTCAAGGTCTCCGGCCTGAACCGCAGAATCAATAACTTCAAAGGCTATGGCAAAGAGGGTTTCATCATTATGACGAACCTTCGCAGCACGCATAGGTGAGGTTTTCTCCACAAACGCGGCCGTCCGAGCCGTCACCAGTGCGGTCGACATAACCGGGTGCAGCTTCATGTGCAGACGATAGGCATAATGAATCGCCAGCGCTTTCTCTCGTGGCTTTCCATCGAATGCCTGCGCGCGCAAGAACATATCTTTGAGTTCTTCCATCCCGCGGCAACAGAGCGCTGCAAGGCAATCCTCTTTGCTGGTGAAATGGTTGTAGACGGTGCCCTTGGAGACATCACTGGCGCGGACCAGACGATCCATATTGAAATGCGCGTAACCGACGTCATCAATGATGAACTGAACGTGATCAAGCAATGTATTTTCGCGCTTATGCCACTTTTCTTCCTGACGAGGGGTGCGCTCAGGCTTTACGGGCTCAGGTGCCTTAGGGGAAGTCTTGGGCGACATGTCTTCCATCAACATGACCGTCGAATCCGGGCAACCCGCCATCCGCCACTGCTGAAAGGGGCAGTAGGGTTGTAAGTTGAAGAACAGACCTTTCAAGGTCTGTAACGCTGTGTGCAATATAATCATTTTTGACGATCCGTCATTTTTGACGAATCGTCATATTACACATTAAACAGAGGGAATCAAACGCACAAAAAGAGACACTTATTGCTTCGTTTGTAACAGTCTGTTGCAACTATGCGCCAGCAACCTCAGCACGCTTAAGACGGCTGCCGATGACAACTTCGATGAAGAACTCACCCGCTTTTGTATCGAAAGGAATAACGACTACCGGGCCCTCAACGTGATGAACCACTGGAGAGTCCCCGGTCAGCATGCGCGGCGTAGCCATCTCAAAACTGTAGCCACCCTCCCACAGCAGTTTACGAGCACCACCAGAGAGCATATTGGTCAGTTCGCCTGTGAGGTCCTTGCAGGTATCATCAAACTCCGCGACTTCTTCGCCGAGCATACTACTGCTTATCTTAATGATGGTGTCTTCGTTAAAGCTGATAGCGAGAGAACCGTTGACCGCATCACCCTCCATAGGAATCAGTCCAGTGACAACTCCCAGGGGATCTTCGTCTTCTTTGAGGTATGGCTTGCCATGCTCACACGTCATGGATGCCATGGTTGCGAGAATGTTGCTAATCGTCTCGATGAAGGGATTGATGAATTGAACATTCATAAAATCGGCCACCTCCGCACTCTCAGTGTAGTCGAGTTGATTGGCCTTGCTGGAAAGATTTACTTATTGCGGAGGTGCCAGCCGTTGTAGGGCTGGCAAGATCAGAAATCGACTGATTATTTTTTAATCAAAGTCCTTTCACTGCATATATACCGGGTGCGTTGCGCCAGTAACCGCGATAGTCCATACCAAAACCAAAGACATAGCGATCCTCTACCTCAAGACCGACGAAGTCGACCTCCATACCAGGTGCTTTACGATCGTGTTGTTTATCCACCAGAACCGCAGTGAGAACTTCCGCCGCCCCCTGAGCTTTGCAGGCCTCAACGACTGCCTCGAGGGTGTAACCTTCATCGAAGATATCATCAATGATCAGAACCGTACGGCCATCCATGGGCACGGATGGTGGCGCCTGCCATTGAAGATCAGCCTGAGCCGAGGTTTCCCCACGATAGCGGGTCGCGTGCATATACCCCTGCTCCAGAGGAAACTTCAGCCGGGTCAGCAGTTGTCCAGCAACCACGAGTCCACCATTCATAATGCTGTAAACCACAGGCATCTTGTCTGCCAGCCGCGCTGTGATGTCAGCCGCCAGAGAATCAAGGGCAGCTTCGACTTCTTCTTTGCTTTTCAGAAGATCAGCTTCATCCATCACGGTATTAAGTTGCTCGCGCGAAAGGCTCTCAGTCATAAGTTCTAAGTCCACATACATTTGTAAAGAGACTGTTATGGTATGGGCCAGATGTACTCGCGGCAAGCGAACAAACGCCTCATACACCCCCTGTGTGATATGATTCACGCCTCTGAATCACAACAACTAACATCAAAAACGCAGGAATCACCATGACACCGACGCTGCAACTTGCCGTTGATCTGATCGCCCGCCCATCCGTCACACCTGAAGATGAAGGATGTCAGGCATTGATGATGGAGCGCCTTGCCGCTCTCGGATTCAACAACGAGCCATTACGCTTCGGTGATACAGATAACTTCTGGTCGCGAAAAGGCAACAGTCAGCCTGTCGTCTGCTTCGCCGGACACACAGACGTGGTACCTACCGGCCCAGAAGCCAACTGGGACAACCCGCCGTTTGAGCCAAAAATCATCGATGGTATGCTGCACGGCCGTGGCGCCGCGGATATGAAAGGTTCATTGGCAGCCTTTCTCGTCGCCACAGAACGCTTTGTTGAAAAATATCCTGACCACAAAGGTTCGATTGCTTACCTGATCACCTCCGATGAGGAAGGCCCGGCACATAATGGCACCGTAAAAGTCATTGAAACCCTCGAAGCCCGCAACGAAAAAATCGATATGTGCGTTGTTGGCGAGCCATCCTCAACGACGCTCGTGGGCGATGTGATCAAGAACGGCCGTCGTGGTTCTCTTGGGTGCGTCCTTACGGTCAAAGGTAAACAAGGTCACGTTGCCTACCCTCACCTCGCGAAAAACCCAGTACATATTGCCGCTCCGGCTCTAGCAGAACTGGCCGCAGAAGAATGGGACCAGGGCAATGACTTTTTCCCTGCGACGAGCTTCCAGATCTCAAACATCAATGCGGGTACCGGTGCTACTAACGTGATACCGGGTACCTGCGAAGTCGTATTTAACTTCCGCTTTTCGACTGAACTGACCGCAGAGATTCTGAAAGAACGTACCGAAGCGATTCTGAACAAGCATGGTCTTGAATACGACATTGATTGGAAACTGAGTGGACAGCCTTTCCTTACAGACAAAGGCGCTTTAGTCGAAGCTGCTGTTAAAGCAATTAAAGACGTCACTGGCCGCGAGACCGAACTCTCAACATCAGGCGGAACTTCCGATGGCCGTTTTATTGCACCGACGGGTGCTCAGGTAGTCGAGCTTGGCCCGATCAATGCGACCATCCACCAGGTCAATGAACACGTCAGCGCCGATGATCTGAACACACTGACCGACATCTACGAAGCAATGCTGGTTGAATTACTCGCCTGATGAAAGACTCTGCCTCCGGGCTTATCTGCCCGAAATGCGAACAGCCACTGACTGCCAATGGTAAGCAGTGGCAGTGTCCTGACCGCCACAGCTACGACACAGCGAAACAGGGCTACATAAACTTGCTGCTGGTCAACCAGAAGAAATCGAAGAATCCGGGAGATGACGTAGATATGGTCCGGGCGCGTACAGCCTTTCTGGATTCGGGTATCTATGAACCGATATCAGACGCTCTGAATGCGCTGGTGAAGACAGGCCCCGTGCTTGATATAGGCTGCGGTGAGGGTTACTACACTCATCGCCTCCAGCAGCAATCCGGGTGTGAAATCATCGGTCTGGATATCTCCCGCGAAGCCATCAAAGGGGCGTGCCGACGTACAAAAGATATCCGTTGGCTGGTCGCCAGTGGCGCTCGGCCTCCGGTTTCCGCCCGCAGTATAAAGACCATCATCAGCTTGTTTACCCCACTCATGCCTCAGGGCCTGGATCATGCCCTCGCGGATGACGGTGAAATCATTACCGTGAACACCGGGCCGCAGCATTTGATGCAACTGCGGGAAGTCATCTACGATGAGGTTAAGGCTGAGAGTTTTTCGCCGGTTGCAAAGATGGCAGATGCCAGGTTCATCGCCGTCGATGAGCAAAAGCTGACCTACGAAGTAACGGTGCCCGGTGGTGATCCTCTGGTCGCATTGTTCAATATGACACCGCATCGCTGGAAGGTAAGTCCGGAACGCGCAGAAAAACTCCAGACAATTGATTCACTGACACTCGAAATCGACGTAGTATTACACCGGTTCCGCAGGCAGAAAGATTCGTAATGACCCGAGCAGACTTCTACATACTAGGTGGCCAGGCAGACCATGATCAGTGGTTCTTCGCTTGTAGGCTGGTAGAACAGATTCAGCAGAAAGGTCATAAAATCCTGCTTCAGGTGGACAATGAGCAGAAAGCCAGAGAACTCGATGATATGCTCTGGCAATTCCGTGCAGACGCCTTTGTACCGCACGCGCTGCTGACAGCCAAAGACGCACCTGTAGACTGCCCGGTAAGCATTGGTTGGGCTCAGGAACCCGGACATCACCACGATGTCATTATTAACCTGAGCGCTGAATTACCGGCTTTTTTCAGCCGTTTTGAAAGACTGGTAGAAATTGTCGTTCAGAAAGACGATATTCTGGCCTACACGCGCCAACACTTCCGGTTTCTGAAAGATCGGGGATATCCGGTGACGCACAACGATATGAGAATGAGCTGATGAAAAACAAGGAAGAGCCTAAAGACCTTCTGGCCGAACTCGAGATGTTGCAACGGGTGCTTGATAACCCGACTTCATCTGGCTCCTCTGCGGATGACATTCCGGTTCTGGATGACCTGTTCGACGGAAACATCCCCACCGTCAACGAACCTGCTGAACTTGATCTCAGCAACATTCCGACGGTTACGGATATTCCAACAGTTAATGACGTCGCCTCTCAGCCAGCATCACTGCGTGCAGTACCAAAGCCGCAGCCTCCTGTTGAGCGCGCACCTGAAGCACCTCAACCAGTACCTAAGCAAACGCCTCCCAGTGGCCTGAGCCCGCTGAATCAGATTCTCGACAAGATCAATCGCGGCCAGGAAACCGAAACGCCCACAATGACGCCGACCCCGGGTGCCAGCGAAACAGCACTGAGTTCAAAGCGTGCTGAGCTGGATGCCAACATGGCCGAAACCACAGCGTCGCTGACCTCCCTGCTCCAGCGTGAGCGCATGGTCGATGAACTCGTTGAAGAGTTGATACCCATGGTTAAAAGCCGCCTTCGTGCCCGCGTACGCGACATGCTCAACAACAAAGAAGACCTCTGACGGCCGCGTTCAATTCCGGTATACTGCTGCTCATTTTTTCAAGTCCGATATGAGTAGCAGCGAGTAATGGATAAGACGTACAAGCCCAGCGCAATTGAACAGTCCTGGTATCAGGAGTGGGAACAGAAAGGTTACTTCAAACCGTATCAGGAAGGCCTTGATGGAGACGGTTACTCCATCATGATCCCGCCGCCGAACGTTACCGGCTCGCTGCACATGGGTCATGCCTTCCAGCACACCATCCAGGACGCCCTCACCCGCTACAAGCGTATGCAGGGGCAGAAAGCACTGTGGCAGGTCGGTACTGACCACGCAGGTATTGCTACTCAGATGGTTGTTGAACGGAAGCTCGCCGCTGAAAACCAGCCAGACCGCCACGAACTTGGCCGTGAGAAATTCCTCGATAAAGTCTGGGAATGGAAAGAGCAGTCCGGCGGTACCATTACCAGCCAGATGCGTCGACTGGGTAACTCAGTCGACTGGGACACCGAACGCTTCACCATGGACGATGGCTTTTATAAGGCCGTTCAGGAAGTGTTTATCCGTCTGTACAAAGACGGCCTCATCTACCGTGGCAAGCGTCTGGTCAACTGGGACCCGAAACTGCACACCGCCATCTCTGATCTCGAAGTCGAAAACAAAGACAAGAAAGGTCACATGTGGCACCTGCGCTACCCGCTTGCCGATGGTCTGACCTACACCGACAACGAAGGCAATGTTAAGGACTACATCGTTGTTGCGACTACTCGCCCAGAAACCATGCTGGGTGATACCGGTGTGGCAGTTAACCCGGAAGATCCACGCTATAAAGACCTGATCGGTAAAGACATCGTTCTGCCGTTGGTCGACCGTCGTATTCCGATTGTGGGCGACGAACACGCCGATATGGAAAAAGGTACCGGTGCCGTTAAGGTCACCCCAGCACACGACTTCAATGACTATGAAGTCGGTAAGCGCTGCAACCTGCCGATGATCAATATTCTGACCTTCAACGCCGACGTGCGTGACGTGCCACAGGTGTTCAACACCGACGGCAGTGTGAACGAAGACGTAAAAGCCAGCATTCCAGAAAAATACCGTGGCATGGAGCGCTTCGCCGCGCGTAAAGCCATCGTTGCTGACTTTGAAGAAGCGGGCTTGCTCGACGAAATCAAAGACCACGACCTCACAGTGCCGTATGGCGACCGTGGCGGCGTGGTGATCGAACCGATGCTCACTGACCAATGGTACGTCGACGCCAAAACCTTGGCGAAGCCTGCGATTGAAGCGGTTGAGAACGGCGACATTCAATTCGTACCTAAGAACTACGAAAACATGTACTTCAGCTGGATGCGCGACATTCAGGACTGGTGTATCTCGCGTCAGCTGTGGTGGGGTCACCGTATCCCGGCCTGGTACGACGAAGAAGGTAACGTCTACGTTGGTCACGACGAAGCCGAAGTACGCGCTGCCAACAAGCTGGCTGACGACGTTGAACTGGTACAGGACGAAGACGTACTGGACACCTGGTTCTCCTCTGCCCTCTGGACCTTCGGCACTCTTGGATGGCCAAACCTGGACGACCCAGAGGTCGCCAAGCGCATGCTCGACTTCCACCCGACTGACGTGCTGGTCACCGGCTTCGACATCATCTTCTTCTGGGTGGCGCGCATGATCATGATGACCATGCACTTCATTAAAGACGACGATGGCAAACCGCAAGTACCGTTCAAAACCGTGTACGTCACGGGCCTTATCCGTGATGAAGTCGGCCAGAAGATGTCGAAATCTAAGGGTAACGTCCTCGATCCGCTGGATATGATCGACGGTATTTCCCTCGACGACCTGATGGAAAAGCGCACCGGCAACATGATGCAGCCACAACTGGCTGAGAAAATCGGCAAGCGCACCAAAAAAGAATTCCCGGAAGGCATCGCGCCACACGGTACCGACGCCCTGCGCTTCACCCTCGCAGCCATGGCCTCGACTGGCCGTGACATCAACTGGGACATGAAGCGCCTAGAAGGCTACCGTAACTTCTGTAATAAGCTATGGAACGCCTCACGCTACGTAATGCTGTCTGTGGCCGGCGAAGAAGCCGTTGAAAATGCAGATGGTGGCTTGATCGAAATCACCGACGCCATGAAAGCCGCGTGTGGAGTGAACGGAGAGGATGCCGCCCTGTCACTGGCAGACCGCTGGATCATCTCCCGCCTGCAGCGCGCCGAAAGCGAAGTACGCCGTCATATGGACCAGTACCGCTTCGACATGGCCGCACAGACGCTGTACGAATTCATCTGGAACGAATACTGCGACTGGTACCTAGAGCTGTCTAAGCCGGTACTTTGGGATGAGAACGCGACTGAAGAAGAGAAGCGTGGCACCCGCGGTACTCTGGTACGCGTGCTCGAAGCCATTCTGCGACTGGCGCACCCGATTATCCCATTCATCACCGAGTCTATCTGGCATCAGGTGAAAGACCTTGCTGGTAAATCAGGCGACACCATCATGCTCGCCGCTTACCCAGAGCCACAGGAAGCACTGATCGACGAAGGTGCAGAAGCCGACATCGAATGGCTGCAGAACGTCATCACCGCCGTACGTAACATCCGCGCCGAGAAAAACATCGCCCCAGGCTTTGAACTGGAACTGCTGTTCAAAAACGGCGGCGACGACGACTTCCGCCGCGCTGAAGAAAACCAGGCCTTCCTGATGAAACTCGCCAAGCTCAACAAACTGACCTGGCTGAACGAAGGCGACGAAGAACCAATGTCTGTCACCCAGCTGGTTGGCGACATGGAAGTACTCGTACCCATGGCTGGCTTCATCGACAAAGACGCAGAAGTGGCACGCCTGACCAAGTCTATCGACAAACTCGGCAAAGACCTGGAGCGCGTACAGAACAAACTGGGTAACCCAGGGTTCGTTGATAAAGCACCAGAAGTCGTGATCGAAAAAGAGAAAGAAAAAGCCGCCGGCTTTGAGCGTGATATCGCCAAACTCAACGACCAGATCGAAAAGATCAAAGCGTTGTAATCAGCGAAGCTGCTCTGAAAACAAAAACGCCAGCTCTGCAAAGACCTGGCGTTTTTTATACCTCGCTTATTTCAGGCTACTGCCATCCCTTGTAGGAGCCAAACGCGAAGCTTTGGCGAACCGGGTTGGAACAACCCGCCTACGGCCTACCCTATCTAAAGCCCTATTTTGCGAACACCGCCCTGTCGGTTAAACTGATCAAAACACGTACATCGGCTAAGTATATGAACCGCGAACAGGCACTCGACATATTGTCCCGCTGCAAACCCGTCCTTCAGGAACGGTACGGCCTGACTACGCTCGCGCTTTTTGGCTCAACGGCACGTAACGATGCCCGCGAGGATAGCGATATCGACATCCTCGTCGGTTTCGATGGCAAAGCCACGTCCAAACAATTCTTCGGTGTACAGTTCTACCTCGAAGAAGCCCTGGGTAGCCCTGTAGACCTGGTCACAGAGAAAGCAGTCCGCGAAGAGCTGAAGCCATACATCACAGAGGACCGTGTTGATGTGCTCTCATCAGCAAGGGTGTGAACATGGGTAAGTTTGATCAGCTTCTGCCAGACATAATTAAACTTGCCAATGCAACAGACGAGGTAGATACGCTCTATTTATACGGATCTCACGCCAAAGGATCTGCACAGGAAAACAGCGACATTGATCTGGCAGTGATATTCAAAAATACCGACATTGACGTCGTAGCCCGACGTCTGAGACCTGAGATATTGGCTATCGACTGGGCTAATAAACTGGAGTTACCAGAAGGCAGCCTTTCCTTATTAGACCTGGGAAATGGGCCCGTACCACTTGCCATGTCAGTTTTGAAAACCGGGAAACTGCTCGTAAATAAAAACCCTGCTCATGAATTTGAAGTCAGTGGAAAAATAATGTCGAAGTGGGAGATCGATCACCTTCACCATTATCAACAGTTTGGTTAAACCGGGAATTAGCAATGGAAAATACCTACCTGCTTTCAATGAAAGCGCACATTGCGGAAATTGAAGCTGACCTCAAAGGTCTTACAACAATTCTCAACGAACGCCCAATGAGCCGATACGAAGCAAAAGCCAGCGAACGCTTAATCCAAACTTTGGGCGAGGCCTGCATCGGCATCGCCAAGCACCGATGCAAACAACTCGGCTATCCTGCTCCTGACAACGCGTATGTAGCTTTCGAGCGGCTTTCTGAGCATGACGTAGCTTCTATGAAAAGCATCAACTGGAAGCGAATCATCGGTATGCGAAACGCTCTCGTCCACGACTACCTCAACATCAACCCAGAGATAATCGAGCAATTGATTCGCGAGAACGAATACAGCTCGCTCGTTGCCTTCGCGCAAGAAGAATTAGTTGCACTAGGTAGCTAGAAGTCTGTCACTCCCGCGAAGGCGGGAGCCCAGCGCCGTGCTCACCTCCGCAAAGTGGGCACTGTCCACCTCGGGCCTCATCATCTAAAGCCCTATTTTGCAAACACCGCTCTCTCGGTTAAACTGTTCAAAATATAAACACCACGTCAGAGATGCGTGAACCATGAACAGAACTCTCGAAGACATCATCAAAAACGAAAAGCCAGAAGTCGTTGCCGAAGCCAAGTGGTTAGCAGACGACATGCTCAAAAAGATTCACGATATTGATGGCGATTCTGCAAAAAACGCTTCAGACCAGCAGAGCTAATCCTGTAGGAGCTAAACGCGAAGCTTTGGCGATACGGGTTGGAACAACCCGCCTACGGGTTCCCGGGCGTAATGCTCTATATTGCTGACACCGGTAATCCGACCTATAAAACCAAAGAAACCGCCAACAGGCCACTGCTGTCCCACAGTTTTG
>NZ_DDKU01000039.1:0-14298 GCF_002339775.1 Thalassolituus sp. UBA2590 | reverse complement strand
GGGTTACAGGCTGATTTGCTTCTATAGAGGTGAGCTAGTTTGTGGGAGCTATTCAGCCAGCTTGCCTGGCTAATAGCGATTGGGGTGTTGCCGGTAGAGGTATCGCGAATAGCCTTCGGCTGATTCGCTCCCACAAGGGATTACGGGCTGGTTTGCTCCCACAAGGGGTTACAGGCTGATTTGCCCCTACAAAATTTATTTATCTGAAGCTGGATTCAATGACTACTCTTCAAACAAATACGATTCTCGCTGAAAGCGGCGTTGCTTTCGGTACTAGCGGAGCACGCGGCCTGGTCGAGCAGTTTACTCCAGACGTTTGTGCAGCCTTTGCTATTGCCTTTCTTGAAACGGTAAAAGCGGAGTTTCAATTCGGGGCAATGGCGATAGCGATTGATAACCGCCCCAGCAGTTATGCAATGGCTCAAGCCTGCGCCGCTGCCCTGAAACAGAAGGGTGTTGATACGATTTATTTTGGCGTGGTGCCGACACCTGCGCTGGCTTATGCGGCGATGGAACGCGATATCCCAAGCATCATGGTGACAGGAAGTCATATACCGTTCGATCGCAATGGCCTTAAGTTCTATCGCCCTGACGGCGAGATCACTAAGGCAGACGAGCAGTCCATTCTGGGATTGTCAGCGTCGTTTGAGTCTCTCGGTGAGCTAAGTGACCTGACTACCCATGGTGAAGCCGCCCAGGAGTATGTAGATCGTTACTTATCGTTGTTCGATACGCCGTTTCTAAAAGGTAAGCATATCGGTATTTATGAGCACTCCAGTGCTGGCCGCGATTTATATCAGCCGATGTTTGAAAAGCTCGGCGCTCAAGTGACGCCGTTAGAACGCAGCGATGAGTTTGTGCCCATTGATACCGAAGCTGTGTCGGAAGAAGACCAGAAAAAAGCACGTGACTGGTCTGTTCAGTATGGCTTCGATGCGATTTTCTCTACTGATGGTGACGGCGATCGCCCGTTGATCAGTGACGAAAAGGGCAATTGGTTGCGGGGTGATATTCTCGGGTTGCTGTGTGCCAGGCAGCTGGGTGCTGAGGCTCTGGCGATTCCGGTGAGTTGCAATTCGTCGGTTGAATCATCGGGTGCTTTTAAGCATGTTGAACGCACTCGTATTGGTTCGCCGTATGTGATTGCCGAATTTGAAAAACTGAGCCAGAAGTTTTCGTCAGTTGCGGGCTTTGAGGCCAATGGCGGCTTCTTGCTTGGGTCAGACACTGAAATAAACGGTCAGGCTCTTAAGGCTTTGCCAACCCGAGACGCTGTGCTTCCAGCCATTATGTTGCTTTCTGCGACCGCAGGCGGTAAGACAGTTTCAGAGCTTGTAGACGAGTGCACAGTGCGTTTCTCTGCGAGTGACCGGATTAAAAACTTTGCGACCGAGAAGAGTAAGCAGATTATTCATTCTTATACCGGCAATGAGGCTGCTCTGTTAGCCCAGTTAGGGCTCGAAGGCGTTACCGTGGATAGTGTGGATATCACCGATGGCTTAAGAATGAACCTGACGGGCGGTGATGTTGTGCACTTGCGCCCATCGGGTAATGCTCCTGAATTGCGCTGTTATGCCGAGGCCGCTTCTCCGGAGCGGGCAAAAGCTCTGGTAGAGCAAGTGTTGGGGCGGGTTCCAGGCGTTCAGGTTTAGCTATTTGCCGGTTTTTGCGACTGGCTGTCATAATTAACGTGATACCATTCGCAGGTTTACTTTTTACCGTTATACAGAGCTTCTGACGGCTTTGGTTCAGGGATTATTGAAATATGAAAATCGCTATTGCCGGTACCGGCTATGTAGGTCTTTCTAACGCTATGCTGCTGGCGCAGCACAATGAAGTGGTTGCTGTGGATATCGTGCCTGAGAAGGTCGAGATGCTGAATAACAAGCAGTCACCTATTGTAGATGCTGAGATTTCTGACTTTCTGGCGAACCGCGATATTAACTTCCGGGCGACGCTGGATAAGAGTGAAGCCTACTCAGGTGCGCGCTTTGTCGTTATCGCTACACCGACCGACTATGACCCGGTAACAAACTACTTCAATACCCGCTCGGTCGAGAGTGTGATTGCGGATGTAACTGCTGTTAACCCGGATGCCGTGATGGTGATTAAGTCGACGATTCCGGTGGGCTACACCCAGAAACTGAAAGAAGAGACGGGTTGTGAGAACCTGATCTTCTCGCCTGAGTTTCTGCGTGAAGGTAAGGCGCTGTACGATAACCTGTACCCAAGCCGTATTATCGTTGGTGAGCAGTCTGAGCGGGCTAAAGAGTTTGCTGACCTTCTGCTGCAAGGCGCGGTTAAGCAGGATGTACCAGTATTGTTTACCGATGCGACCGAAGCGGAAGCCGTTAAGCTGTTTTCGAACACGTATCTTGCGATGCGTGTGGCGTATTTTAATGAATTGGATTCGTACGCCGAGACTCATGGCTTGAATACTCGCCAGATTATTGAAGGCGTTGGCCTTGATCCGCGTATTGGTAACCACTACAACAACCCGTCGTTTGGGTACGGTGGTTACTGCTTGCCGAAAGATACTAAGCAGCTGCTGGCTAATTTTGAAGACGTACCGAGTAATATCGTGCGTGCAATTGTGGATGCCAACAGCACCCGTAAGGATTTTATTGCGGATTCTGTGATTCGTAAAAACCCGAAGGTGGTGGGTATTTATCGCCTGGTGATGAAGTCGGGGTCGGATAACTTCCGTGCGTCAGCGATTCAGGGCGTGATGAAGCGCATCAAGGCGAAAGGTATTGAGGTTATTGTGTATGAGCCAGTGCTGGAAGAAGAGGATTTCTTCAATTCGCGGGTGGTGAATGACCTTGAAGCATTTAAGGCCGAGTCGGATGTGATTATCGCTAACCGTTTGTCGGATGATATTCGCGATGTTGAAAGCAAAGTGTATACGCGGGATCTGTTTGGGGCGGATTGATCGCGAATAGCCTTCGGCTGATTCGCTCCCACATGGGTGGAGTAGGCCGGTTGATTTTCTCCCATAGGGAATTAGACAGTCTTTGTGGGAGCTATTCAGCCAGCTTGCCTGGCTAATAGCGATTGAGGTGTTGCCGGTAGAGGTATCGCGAATAGCCTTCGGCTGATTCGCTCCCACAGGGTGTAGTAGGCTGGCTGATTCCCTCCTACAGGTTTTTAAAGGTCGCGCGACCTCAACAAAAACACATATCAAGGACGATATATGTACAAAATCTCTCACCACGGCGCGGTTGATGGCGTCACGGGTTCTTGCCACCGGCTGACGCTGGATTCTGGCGATGCCATTCTTATTGATTGCGGTATGTTTCAGGGTGCTGAGGGCGAGGCCATTTCTGAAGGTCTGGCCAGGGGCGAGTCGCCCATCGATTTCGATATATCGAGGGTTAGGGCGTTAGTCGTCACTCACTGTCACATTGATCACGTCGGGCGCATTCCTTATCTGATGGCGGCGGGTTTTTCTGGCCCTATCTATGCCACCGAAGCAACAGCTCAATTGTTGCCCCTGGTGTTGGAAGATGCTCTGAAAGTCGGTGTTACCCGCGACGAGTCTTTAATTAATAACTTCTTGCGCTTGCTGAATAAGCAGTTGATTGCTGTTCCCTTTAAGGAGTGGTTTGTTCCTGCTTCTATCCCTGCGCTGCAACTCAAGTTTCAGCGCGCAGGGCATATTCTTGGTTCTGCGTATGTTGAATGCGCTGTGGGCGAGAAGTTACGTGGCTCAAAACGTGTCGTGTTTTCGGGGGATCTCGGGGCGCCGTATTCGCCACTACTGCCCGCGCCTAAGTCGCCGTATCGTTGCGATGATCTGGTGATTGAGAGTACTTACGGTGATAAGTGCCACGAGGGCAGGAGAACCCGTCGACAACGTTTGCAGAAGACGATCGAGCGCTGCCTCAAGAATCGGGGGACGGTTCTGATTCCGGCATTTTCGATTGGGCGCACGCAGGAGCTGCTGTATGAGATCGAGGAGATCATTCATCGGGCAACGCACAAGTCGACAAACGATGAGCAAGCGGCCCTGTGGGAGTCACTCGATATCATTGTCGATTCTCCATTAGCTGCTGAATTCACGGCACATTATCGTTCGTTAAAGAAGCTTTGGGATGCCGAGGCAAGGCAGCGTCTTCGGTCTGGCCGCCATCCTTTGTCGTTTGAGAAGCTGACGACCATCGAATCTCACCGGGAGCATGTGCAGACCGTCGAATATCTGGCCAACACGGGAAAGCCAGCGATTGTGATTGCCGCAAGTGGCATGTGCGCAGGTGGACGGATGATGAACTACCTGAAGGCTTTGTTACCCGATAAACGCACTGACGTTGTGTTTGTGGGGTATCAGGCTCAGGGGACACCGGGCAGGGACATTCAGAAGTACGGCCCGCGAGGTGGGTATGTCTACCTGGACGGCGAGAAAACAGACATTCGGGCGGGGGTGTATACTTTATCTGGGTACAGTGCTCATGCGGATCAGAAGGATTTGCTGAACTTTATTAAGCGTATGCGCTACCGCCCCAAAACTGTACGCATTGTTCATGGTGATGATGAGGCGAAAGCCGCGCTGAGGAGTAAGATTCAACGCCAATTTACTGATTCTCAAGTAGTTATTCCGTGACAATTCATTTTTTTGTCATGGAATGCCTTTAATCTGCGTCGCCTGAAAATTGTGCAATTGCGACAAAGTCGTTCACGAATCGTACGAATAGAACGATTGTCACTCGCCTGACGGTAACTTTACCCATACGGGGGATGGACACTTTCAGACCCCCGTCACATAATTCACATAAAGTTACGTCACGAATCACTATGTGGCGCAAAAAAGGAATTCGTAGTCAGAGGTAGTTATGACGAAACAAGGACTCATCCGCTCGAATGAGAACTCTTTCGGTGTTCTTTATCGTGTCATAGACCTTTCCATCATTCTGATGACCCTGTTCGTCTGTGTGATTGGCTACGAGATTACTCCGCACGTTGGCTACCTGACAGCGGGCCTTATTGCTTCAATGAGCTATCTTCTCGTGGCTGAGTCTCTGGAGGTTTACCGCTCCTGGCGCGCTGCGACCGCGCTTCGTATGATCACAGTGACTTCGTCTGCCTGGGTGCTGGTTGCCTCTGGTCTTATTGTCCTGGCGTTCTTTGCCAAGGTCTCGGAGGATTTTTCTCGCCTCGTCATGGGGACCTGGATGGTAGGTGCTTTAGTTTTTCTGAGTACCTGGCGCCTGATTTTCAGGCTTTTTCTCAAAGAGATCCGGTTGCGCGGTTATAACACTCGCCGGGTTGCCATTGTCGGTGTGAATGAAGCCGCTATCGAAATGCGCAAGCAGATTGATCGGAGCCCAGAGCTTGGCTATCAGTTCTGGGGCTTCTTTGATGATCGTTGTGATGAGCGCATCATGGCTGAACACGACGATGTTGAATTGATGGGAACCATTGATGAGCTTATTCATCTGACGCAGGCGGGTAAGTTTGAAGTGATCTTTATCGCTCTGCCGCTGAAAGCCCAGGTACGCATTGCTGAGATTCTGGAAAAATGCGGTGACACAACGGCATCTGTTCACCTTATTCCTGATTTCTTTACGTACAATCTGCTGCATGCCCGCCTGAGCGAGGTTGGCCACATGCAGACGCTGAGCGTGTATGACTCGCCTATCTTTGGCATCAATGACGTTCTTAAGCGGATGTTCGATATTGTCTTTTCGTTGGCTGTGCTTACTGTGATAGCTATTCCTATGCTGGTTATTGCTGGGGCTGTGAAGTTCACTTCTAAAGGGCCGGTTGTCTTTAAACAGATTCGTTATGGACTGGATGGTCGTCGGATTGAGGTCTGGAAATTCCGTAGTATGACGACCATGGATAACGGCGATAAGGTGATGCAGGCGACCAAAGGCGATGCGCGTATTACCCCAGTTGGTGCCTTTATCCGCAAGACGTCGCTGGATGAACTGCCACAATTTATTAATGTTTTGCAGGGTAGTATGTCGGTGGTTGGCCCTCGGCCTCACGCGGTTGCGCATAACGAGGAATACCGCAAGCTGATCCCGTATTACATGCTTCGCCACAAAGTGAAACCTGGTATTACCGGCTGGGCACAAATCAACGGCTATCGTGGCGAAACCGATACGTTGGATAAGATGGAAGGGCGTGTTGAATACGACCTGGATTATATTCGCAACTGGTCGTTGTGGATGGATGTGAAAATTGTCGTGCTGACCTTCTTTAAAGGGTTTGTCGGGAAACACGTTCACTAGATAATGAAAGCAGAAGCGCAGCGGTGGCCAGCCGTGTTGTTTCTGGTCTATGCCATCGGATTGATCGTGTTAAGTGCGTGCAAGTCGGCTGAGATTGGCTTAACGCAGATACACGGGCTGGAAGCCTGGCTCGGTGGCGATAAAAGCATGCATTTTACATTGTCGGCTATCTTGGCTGTATTGGCTTGTTTTGCGTCGGAACGGGTGTTAGATTTAGCGCCAATTACGCGTACCATTGGCGTTTGCTGCGTGCTGGCAGCAGCCTTATCGCTGGATGAAGGCCTTCAGTACGTTCTGGCCTCACGGCGTTTTGAGTTGCTTGATCTTGGATTCGGATCATTGGGGCTACTGACAGGAGCATTGGGGTACTTGTCAGTAAGGTTTGTCTGGTCGAGAACTAAACCGGCCTGACTGGCTCGCAATCTGGCGAATGGATGGCAAATGGATATCGAGATACCGCGGGTGCGGTGGCTCAGTTCTTAAGGGGAATACTTTGAAATCTGTAAAAATACCGCTCAGTGTTGCTGTTATGGCAATCAGTGTTGGGGCGAACGCCGTTGAGCCTCAGGGAATACAGCTGGATAGCGGTATTACTCTGCTGCCGTCGGTTGATTTATCGGTTGAAGATAACGATAACGTATATCTGCAGCCAGAAGAGACTCAGGAATCTTCTACGGTAACTCGTCTGTCTCCTGCGATTGCGGTCGCGGCTGACCTCGGTCAGACCCAGCTGGGGTTGGGCTTCGCTGCCGAGAAGGGCGTTTACTCAGCCGATGAAGATGACGACTACACGGATACTCGGATCAATGTTGGCGCTGATTTCGAAATGACTTCTCGCCATGCACTGGCGCTGAGTGCACAGGTGAACTCTCTGCACGATGCTCGTGGTGCGGGTACTACCGAGGGTTCGGCAGCTCTTGAGATTAAAGACCCGGATGAATACGACGAAAACATCTGGGATGCTGCTTTCACATACGGTAGCGCAAACGCTCTGTTGAACATGACGTTTGGTCTGAATCGCTACGAGAAGGAATATCAGAACAACCTGAACGTAGCCGCCACTGCTAACCGTGACCACGTCAAAACGACCTTGAGTGTTGATACGGCGATTTACGTGAGTGATCGAAGCAACTTCCTGATTGATTTGAGCACAGCAAATATTGACTACAACGAAGACAACCTTATCACCGAAGGTCGTGAAGGTAGCCTGACCAAAGCGCTGGTGGGTATGTCTTACGATCTCACAGGTAAGCTGAGTGGTAGTGCCAAAGTGGGTGCTGCGCAACGTAACTTCGATTCAGACGACGTGGATTCTGATACGGCTCTGAGTTGGGAAGTGCAGGGTATCTGGACGCCACGTACTTACTCTACAATTACGGTGTTTACGTCGCAGTCTTCTAACGAAGCGAGCAGTGTAGGTAACTATATCGACAGTAAGTACTCGATGGTAAGTTGGGAGCATGAGTTCTCAGAATTTTTTGCTCTGACTGCTGACGTCTCTCTTGCGAGCGATACCTACTATAATGAAGCAGATGATCGTGAAGATGACACTCTTACTTATGGTCTGAAGGGTACCTATTCGCCGACTACGTCACTCGATGTATATGGCAGCCTGAAACAGGCAGAGCGTGACTCTTCGACCGCTGGCCTGGACTACGACCAGCAAGTTGTCACTCTGGGTGTAGTACTGGCGATATGATAGATCAATCGCTTGTTCGGGGCTGACATAGCCCCGAGCCTCCTCTGATGTAATAACAAAGAGTACCTCCATGCTGCGCTTTTTTGGCCTGCTTCTGATTGCAATTTCCCTCCCATCTTTCGCTAATGAAAATGCTTACCGCCTGGGTGCTGGTGACCTGATTTCTATCAGTGTCTACGATGAGCCCGATCTGAGCCTTGAGTTACGTATTGGTTTGTCGGGCACGATCTCCTATCCCTTGCTGGGTGATGTCGATGTTGAGGGCTTGAGCCCGAAGCAGCTCGAGTTGAAATTGCTGGAGAAACTTAAAGGCCCGTATCTTGTTGACCCTAGTGTGTCTGTCTCCATCATGGAGTACCGGCCGTTTTACGTCACCGGGGAAGTCGAAAAACCGGGTAGCTATTCTTTCCATCCTGGCCTTACGGTAGAGCGGGCTATATCTATCGCTGGCGGCTTGACGGAACGTGCATCTAAAAACCGCATTTATGTGGTTCGCGATAAAGCGGCTGATGAGGTAGTGACTCAGTCAATCCAGAAAGAGAAAGCGAAACTTGCCGATGTCGTGCGACCAGGCGATGTGATTACCATTGAGCAGGGCTTCTTCTAAGTAGAATTGTATGGATAACCCGATGAAGAGTGCAGGTATGAATAATCATGCAGCCGTTGAGGTCATTGATCTCTCACATTATTGGCAGGTGATTCGCCGACAGCTGAAAAAAATTATTCTGTTCAGCGCTATTATTACTGTGATTGCGGTGCTTGTTGCTCTTGCAATAACTCCTGTATACCGCGCAACTGCGACGATTCTTATTGAAGCTGAAGAAGCTAAAGTACTTTCTATTGAGGAAGTTTACGGGCTTGGTTCTGCCTCGGATGAGTATTATCAAACTCAGTTTGAGATTCTTAAATCCCGAGAGCTGGCTAAGCGTACGGTTCTTGAACTAGGGCTGATCGATAATCCAGAGTTTAACCCTGCTCACCCTGCCAACAAAAAATCTTTCTCTATTAAAGAAATGATTTTTGGGGAGGCAGAGCCGCTGACAGAAGAAGAGATATTAGCGGAAACGGTCGATACCTTTTGGGAAGCAGTCTCAATCTCACCCGTGCGTAAAACGCAGTTAGTCAAGGTATCGGTAGAAAGTGAGTCTGCAGAGATGGCTCGGGCTGCTGCGAATGCTATGGCTCAGCAGTTCATTGAAAGTCAGCTTGACGCAAAAGTAGAAGTTACGCAGCAGGCGGCAGGCTGGCTGAGTGACCGTCTGGGGGGCTTAAAGGCTAAGCTTGAAGCTTCTGAACGTAAGCTACAGCAATATCGTGAAGACAACGATCTGGTTGATGTCGAGGGTGTCGATACGCTGGTTGCCAAAGAAATTGACCAGATAACGGAAGCCTTAGTTGAGGCCCGTGCCCGCAGGTTGGAGCTTCAGGGAACTTATGAACAGCTGCAGTCATTAGGTGCACTGAATTACGATAACTTATCGAGTCTGCCAAGTATCATCAGTAACCCCGTTGTCGTTAATCTGCGTGATGCAGAGACTCAGGCCGAACTGAAAGTTTCTGAGCTGAAAAAGCGCTATGGTCCGCTTCATCCTAAGATGATCGCTGCGGAATCTGATCTCGAGGCGGTTCGTGAGTCTGTTTTAACGCAGATGAAGCGGATCGCTACATCCATTGAAAGCAACTATCTGGTTGCTCAAAGCAAAGAAAACTCCCTTGAGAAAGCACTAAGAAACTCTAAGTCCGATGTTCGTAACTTGAATAGAACTGAATTTACTCTGAGTGAATATCAGCGCGAGGTGCGGACTAACCGTCAGTTGTACGAGGCTTTCTTTAATCGCGTCAGCGAGACAAGTGCAACTGGAGACCTGCAAACGGCGAACGCCCGTGTGGTGGACCCGGCCATTAAACCTGTCGTGCCTGTAAAACCGAACAAAAAATTAATTGTTCTGTTGGCTCTCGTAGTCAGCGGTATGTTCGGTGTCGCACTGGCTTTCTTACTGGATATTCTCGATTCAACCATCAAGAATCTGGACGATGTTGAGCGTAAGCTTGATGTACCTATGCTTGGGCTGTTGCCTCTGGTAGGTAAAAAGCAGGATGCGGGTGATGCAGAGCAGATGGTGCGCGCTTTTGTCGGGGAAGGGATGGATGGATTTCGTGAATCTGTTCGTACCTTGCGCACGGGGCTGACGCTTGCCAGCATGGAGCACCCTGCGTCGGTTATTCTGGTGACCTCATCGGTGCCGAGCGAAGGCAAAACGACCACCTCGACGAATATTGCTGAAGCTTTTGGGCAGATGGAAAAGACTCTATTGATTGACTGCGATATGCGTCGCCCGTCGGTTGCGAAGAAGTTAGGGTTGGCTCCGAATGTTCCGGGTCTGTCTAACGCGGTTGCTTACCCGGATATGTTGGATGAATGTATTCAGTCGCGCCCAGAACTGGGTATTGATGTTGTGTCTGCCGGACCGATTCCTCCTAACCCACTCGAGTTGCTGGGTTCGAAGAATTTCCGTGACATCCTCGATACACTCCGTGGGCGTTATCAGCGGATTATTATTGACTCTGCGCCTATGCAGGCCGTGAGCGATGCCTTGTACTTGTCGACTCTGGTAGACGGTGTTGTCTATGTTGTTAAGGCGGATGCGACGAAAGACAAACTCGCGCAGGATGGCTTGAGTAAGCTTGATAACAATAATGCCCGCGTGCTGGGCGTGGTGTTGAATCAGGTGAATATTGATCGCGAAGCCAAATACGCTGATTCCTATGCGGGCTACTACGATGTTTACGGATATTCATCGAAGTCTGTTCAGGGGTAATGGGGCGTAACTTGATAGGTGGGTCACGAGTAGCGGGTGTTATTTCTCGCTATTGGTGGCTTATTTTATTGCCCGCTTTATTCGCGGCCTACTTAGCGTTGGTTTCTTTGCTGACTGAGTTAGGTAAAGCCTCGGACACGGACTCCGGAACCAGTCCGTATTTTGAATCTGCGTTGACTCTCGCCCCCTGGCACTCTGATGCTGCTGCTTCTTACGCTTCTTATTTACGAGCTTACGCTGTGACGCTTCCATTGGATGCTGAACGTGAGGCGCTTCTTGAAAGAGTGCTCGCACTTTACGAGCGGGCGATGGAAGGTAGGCCCCTTTGGCCTTATTACCATCTGGGGGCGTTTGATGCGGAGTACCTTCTGAATAAACCGGCGGCCGTGATTCAGGAGCGCTTTGATGCTGTTACAGCATTGGCGCCGAATGAGCGTGGGCTTGACCGGAACCTTATTGAGCTGTCTCTCTACAGCTGGAATAAACTGCGCGACGACCAGAAAGTCTGGGTTGCTCAGCGTCTGAAGACCACTCAGCACCGTATCCGCAAGGATATGTTGGCGTTGATTGGTGATCTGAAGTCTTATAACCGGGATCTTTGTATTCAGCTTCCCTGGAACCTCGTGCGGCGCGCCTGCCGCGAATAATCCAGAGTTTATCCGGCGAGACTGGTAAAAGCGCAGAGGCAATGCCGGTCACAGGGTATTGTTTTGCCTTGAAAAACATTTTGTAACAAACTTTTTTTCCGCTTTTTCTCCCTCTGTCAAAAAAACTTTTCCATATAAATCAATGCGATAGATGCTCTGTGTTAGAGGTGGCGGTTATCTGGCGCGAGGGTGTGCAATTTCTTGATAAAAAAGCTCTAAAGATGTGGTTTGAGGCGCCGTTAACCCTAATGACAAAGTCAGGCGGAGCCGAAAAGCGTCGAAGGTGATGCCGGTTCCAATAGAAGTAGGTACAGGAGAAACACCATGCCTCAGATTATTAATACCAACATTGCCTCGCTGAATGCTCAGCGTAACCTGGACAAATCCCAGTCCGCGAACCAGCAGGCGTTGCAGCGTCTGTCTTCTGGTCTGCGAATCAACAGCGCGAAAGACGACGCTGCTGGTCTGGCGATTTCTACCCGTTTCACTTCTCAGATCAAAGGTCTGGACGTCGCCGTACGTAACGCGGGTGACGGTATCGCTCTTGCGCAAACCGCTGAGGGTGCACTGGGTTCTATTAACGAATCTCTCCAGCGTATTCGTGAGCTGGCGGTTCAGTCTGCTAACGCTACGAACTCTGATGTTGACCGTGAAGCTCTCCAGGCTGAGGTTGATCAGCTGGTATCTGAGATTTCACGTACTGCAGAAGAAACTGACTTCAACGGTCGTAAACTGTTGGACGGCTCTTTCTCTGCAACCTTCCAGGTTGGCGCTAACGCTGGTCAGACGGTTGATATCTCTATCGGTGAGCTGACTGCTGACAAGTTGGGTTCTTCTTCTCAGTCCGGTCTGTCTGCTCGCGGTACTGATCAGTCTCTGGGTAACGGTGACCTGATTATTAACGGTGTGGCTGTTCAGGCTTCACGTGCGGAAGATGATACGTCTTCTACTTCTAATAACTCTGCATCTGCAATCTCGAAAGTTGCGGCGATTAACCGAGTGTCAGATGAAACCGGCGTAACCGCATTTGTGAATGAGAACGTTGCTGGCGGTTCTGATATGACCGCGCAAAGCGGCACTGGTAGCTTCAAGCTGAACGGTGTTGAAATCTCCTTCGCGACCACAACAGATGCAGCACAGACCCGTGCAGCGATTTCTCAGGCGATCAACGCAGTAGCTGATCAGACTGGTGTGAGCGCTGTTGATACTGAAGCAAGTTCTACAGGTGTGAACCTGACTGCGGAAGACGGCCGTAACATCCAGATTTCCGATGTGAACTTCACCGGTAGTGATTTCGCTGCAGCAACAGGTCTGGCAGCGGCAGGCACTTACGAAGGTGGCTACACACTGATTGCTGACGGTGATCAGAAAGCCATCGAGATTTCTGGTGGTAATGGTACTGGTCGCGGCGATCTTGCTAATGCAGGTCTGACAGCCGGTTCATACGATCGCGCTGAGGCTGTATCGGTCTCTGATAAGGTTGCTGATACTTCAACGTCTTCTACTGTAAGTGGCGGTAATCTGACTAATCAGATTGCTCGTACTGACGATAATCGCGCTTCTCTCGACAGTGGTACGTTTGCTAACCGCGTCATTGCTGCGGCTGAAACGACTTCAGCAGCAACTGAGTTCTCCATAGATGTTAACGGCACGGTCAGCAACGTTCAGGTTGCGGCGGGTCAGACGACTGCGCAGGCGGCGGCTACTCTGGACGGTGTAACTGGTCTTGATGTTCAGGAGCGCATTGAGTTCACGGTAAGCGACTACGCAACCAACCCAGCAACAGCGGGCTCGGTAACTATTGCTGGTGCAACCATTGCCCTGGCGTCTTCGGATAGCTTCACTGGTGCAACAGCGACAGAAGATCGTCTGACTGCTCTGGCGGACTCGATCAATAACGCAACAGGCTTTACCACTGACGTTACCGTAACGGCAGAGCTAAACTTTGCCCGTAACGAAGTTCTGATCACTGTTGTTGATGATACACAATCAGGTACGGGTCAGACGATTGTGACTGATGCGGCAACAACCTCTCTGACGTCTGCGGACTCAGCAGGTGGTGTTAGTATTTCCAACACAGCGTTGACCCTTCAAGGTAGCCTTGAGTTTAAGAACACAACTGCAGGTCAGTCGGTCACGGTTACCGGTACTGAAGCAGGTGGTGCAACGAACGGCGAGATTCTCGCAGCGACTACTGGTACTCAGACCATATCAACCGACGGTTCGGACGTTCTGTCTACCTCTGGTGAAAACCAGCTGACCATTAAAGTAGGAGATGCGGCACCGACTACGTCGACCATAGCAGCGAACTCTACTGTAGCGGATCTGGCTAACACCATTAATAGCGCTTCAAACGGCGTCAGCGCTTACGAAGAGATCAACCTGACGCTCGACGGCAGCACGCTCGAGTCTGGTGATGCTCTGGATATCGGTGGCGTTAGCGTCAGCGTATCGGGTGCGGCGGGTGACCTTGAGAGCCTTGCTGATGATATTAACAGCACTGACTTCTCAGCAGCCAACCTGGATGTATCTGCAACGCTGGATGCGAACGGCGATATCTCTCTGCAAGTTCGCAATTACAGCGCTACTGAAGTTACTGTCTCAACCGAAGCTGAAGGCCGCGCGTTAACCGCGACAAACGGCACAGACAACTTCGAGATTACTTCGGTAAGCAAGAATGTCTCTGGTGAGCTCAAGTTCTTCTCAGACGATGGTCAGGACGTTTCTGTCACTCTGTCTGATCCAGATGTGGGCGGTGAGCTGTACTCAGGCAACTCTTCATCAGCCGATTACACAGGTGTAAACGGTCTGGAAGACGGTGACTTGCTGATCAACGGTGTAACCATCGGTGCAGCGGATGTGAATGCCGACAAGGCATCTGCAACCGTATCCTCTGACGG
>NZ_DDKU01000027.1:14721-21059 GCF_002339775.1 Thalassolituus sp. UBA2590 | reverse complement strand
CGGCTTGCTGACCGGTTTCTGGATCGACCGTTGGCCCTATCACCTCTGTATTCAGGGCTAATGTCTGGAATACGGCCTTATTGTCGGGGCAATCGTCACCGAGCGGATCACACCCATTACGTGCTGGCAGTGAGAGTGTCTCGTTGAGAAGCGTTGCTTCTCCGTTAACTACCGTAAGGATTGCGGCATTCTCTGACGGCAAGACATCCCCTGACGCCGTTATCGGACTGGTTGATGGTTCCAGGCATGGCTCCCCGCAATCGACAACGTAATTGGCGTTAGCATCTCGCACAGGGTAATTACGCAGCGGCGTAAAAATAGATTCTTGAGGAGCGCTGCCACGGAAGTAAATCACCATATCCGGGCCGCCGAAATCTTCAGAGTCGACAAGAAGATCCGTCTGCAGTGGAAGACCGGCATCTGAGCAGATGATATCCAGCTCATCACATACGGTATCGTTTACCGAATCAGCATGTGCTGACGCCATTGTGTAACGATAGACCTGCCCTTCTTCCCAAGCATTTTCCGGGAAGAAACGAATACGTTGACGAGCCTTTTCAAGACGACCCGACACCGGGGTAATTTCTCCGTCTTCGTTAACTCGCTCAACTTTAAACGAGGTATTCAGATTGATTGAATCAATATCCATCACCTGCGAGAAAATAACCGCGATCGGCCGATCAGCTGGCATCGTAGTTAATGGCAATGTCTGATTTTCTACTTCAGCAGGCGTATTCTCAGAGACGACGCACTGGCCGTGATTTGGCTGCTCGGGTGGCAGCGGAAAAATATCACTCAGAGTGGCTGTTGATACACACGGGAAGCCGGGATACGTCGTCAGCGCCAGAGGCGAAACTTTAATTTCCTGATCTGTCTGCTGTGTTGCAGGCATACTGAACGTCAGTGTGTCAGCCAGTGCTGGCGACCCTTCAAGGTTCTGTAAGCGGCTGGTCGTAGTGACTACGTATTCCGCTGCAGGTTTAAGACCGCCACGAACCTGTACCGTCAGTACGGTTCCGTCAATGTCACTGGTCACGTTTTCAGCAGATAGCCGCACGCCATTCTCTTCAATAACGACGAGTTCTCCGGCCTGTCGGCGCAGCGGCTGATCGAAATTCAGAATAATAGGATCACCCGGGCGCTGCATCGACTGGCGTGTCGCCGGAATGGCGGTCTCAAAGCCAGGCACCCAGCTTACGAGGCGTGGCGGAGTATTCGGCGCCTGATTCTGCTCCTGATCAAATAAGCGTTCGATCTGGTCGTTCGTTTCGGCAAGCAATTTAAACGCGATGGTGGCGTTACCAACGTCCTGACCAAGAATATTGGGTTCAACAATACCGATAGAGTTAATTTCCAGTAAACCATTACGTACCTGAGCCAACCCAACCAGTTCGACGCGCATTAAATCCTGCGAGAGCGACGCATTTGGCTGTGCTGCAGCGGTATTCATACTGACATCCATAAATAAGCGTATATGACGCTGAGCTTCCGGGTCATCGGTGTAAGGGTTCGGGTACAGGTACCCGTTAGCGTCAGAAATAAAGGTCACAATAACTGACCCGGTTTCCTGCGGAAGGCCTGTTTCAGCATCCAGAAGAGGAACATTGCCATTAATTTTTACATCAAGTGATGAACTCATGAGCGTACTGCCGCGAGCAATGCGCAGTGGTACGGGCTGATTGCCAGGGAAGTTAACCGCATAGGCCAGCTCTGCATTCAGAGTGCCGGTCTGCTGCGATAAATCAGTGACGCCCTGCAATACCGAATTAAGCACTACCCCATTGACCAGACCTTCGTTTAACGGCGATATTTCTGAGTTTTCTGAATCGACAATATCCTGAATCAGAATGGATGTTGGCGTGGTATCCCGTGGCACAAAATCAAGGGAGTAATTGATGCCCGTCGTACCATCATCATTCAGAGGCCGTACCCCTGTAAGCTCAAGGCGATAAGCCTCACCTGCGATCAGTCGATCTGATTCGCTGCCACATTCTGCCACCAGTGCGACAGTACATGGATCAATCGTTAATGACTGGTGTTTAAGAATAACGTCAGCTGGCACAAGATTATTATTGGCATCAAGGAGTCGTACATTCACGCCGTATTCGACGGATTCAGGGTCAACAGGCTGCGTAAACAGAAAACGGAATGTGGAGAAATCCATCACTTCAAAATTACTGCCATCAGGCAATAATTCCAGAATACCGAAATCATCATCCACCGATGTCAGCGACAAAGGACCGGTTGCTTCCGGGCGTGTAGAAAACTGGATTCCCTCAGGGCCAGTTGCGTTCGGCGTTGCAATCGCATTGGTGCCCGAGCCAAGTACACCATCAAACGTCAGGCTGTAATCAGCGCCCGGAGAAAGCTCTTGTGTAGGAGTCGCGACAATACCGCGCCCGCCATCTACACTGCGCACAGACCTGATGGCGACATTATTACCATCGCCGTCCACCAGAACCAGTTTTTCAACTAATAATGGATCATCTACAGGGGTGGTAAAACGGAGCACAAGGTCGGTGACAGGTGGCACATTAATCTGACCGTCAGCCGGATACGAATACTCGACACTCGCACTTAAAAACGGCGCAAGAAAAGTACCGTCAGGCCCTTCGACCATGGTTCCGCCGAGCAGCGTCTGTGTGTCTTTATCACCACACGCCGCTAACGCGAGTGATGTACATGCAATAATTAATGACTTTTTCATGTCGACCTCCTCAGAACTTCAGGCTGATAGAGCCGCTGAATACATCCACGCTACCGCCGGTAGTCACTTCAATATTATTGGCTGTGCCAGGACGGGAATTCGCAATGGTAAAATCGCGGTCGACCAGCTCCTGACGCTGATAGCCGAGGTCAATCTGCAGTGGATGAGCAAGGAACATCTGCTTACCCACCTTGGCCGACAGCCCTACACCAACGATATAGCGATCTGTATCAAACAGGTTTACGTCTACGGTCTGAGTACTTTTCAGCGCAGTTGGTCGATAAGAAAAGCCGCCCAACAGTGAGAACGACTCACCCAAACGATACTCTGCGCCAAGCCGCGGAATCATGATGTCTTCAAATTCGGCACCGGCCTGATCTTTGATGGTGTCGCTTGAAAACTGGTCTTCGAGAGTCGACCACTCCTGATATTCGAGCGTCGCGCCAATGCGGATTGATCCCCGATCGAACTGCGTGCCTGCTGTAATGGTGGTTGGCTGAAAAGAGTCGTACGTCTGAATGGTGAAATTAAGGGGATCAGAGGCCGGAATAAGACCCGGAATGACCGTCGTTGCTTCTACTTTGGTGCGAGAGTAAGAACGCTGTTGGTATGCCACAGCAAACTCAAGCCCGGTGACGGCACAGTCGTAATACGGACAGAACATTTCACCCAGATCAAGCGTATTCGAGAGCGTAAATGATAAGGCTGGCTCAGCCTGCACATTCAAAGATTCGTATTGTGTGTTACCTGCGAGGTCAGTCGTGGTTGTCAGCGTCGCATTGTTATTTAACGTCGCCCGCGCAGACAGGCCGCCGCTAAAGCCACGGAACAGTTCGGTAGCACCACCAACACTGACAAACAGAGGCTGGCGGTCGTATTCCAGAAACTGCCCGCCTTCGCTGGTCTCAGACTGAAATTCAAGTAGAGAGAAGCCGTAATTCTCTACGCCGATAACAACACCTAAAAACATCGGGTGGTCAAAGGTCGTTAGCTTCGACAGGTCAGTTTTCAATCCCAGCAATACCGATGCCGTTGGCGTTCGCGACAGCAGATCACCTGAACGATCTGGTCCCGCAGCCTCTAGCTTGGCTTCAGCCTGCAGAAGCCCGGTAGAAAGCTCACCACGCTGATCTTTTACCAGTCTTGATGGGTTGTAATATGTCGCCGACACTTCCTGGTTGAACATAGAAAGCGCCTGCGTCGTTGCTACGTCCTGCGGAAACAGACCATAGGTATTGCCGATGGTGCCCATATTGGCGTGTACGCCTGTTGTCATCATCAGAGCAGAAAAAGCAGTTACACCCGCTAACGGGCGAATAGAGAAAGGCATTATGTTGTCTCCACTATTAATATTTTTAGATCAAGGAGTTACAACAAACTCTATCAGAGCACTTAAAATTACAGCTACTAAACAATTGTTACTCTTGGTTTCCTTATTTACACGATTTTTTTAACTATAAAAATCAATGACTTAGGATGGATATGTAATTATTAGTAACCCAAACTAAACGAATTTTTTAAAATCGTAAATTTCCAGTTTTGATGAGTAATTAATAAAAAGCACAATAGTCACAAAGACCAGTGTGACGCTTTTAAATTATCGATTTTCAAGGTGCAATTTCAGCTTCAGATAAGCGTTAAATATCAGAGGATAAACGGTATGATATTTTTATAGAAAAATAGAAAAAAGATGAAATACAGAAAATAGAAATGGGGGAAATCAGAAGGATATGGGGACACGCGTTTGTATCCCGTTCACATTAGGGTTGACTAGTGAGCTGCGATGCCCAGGCTGTCCGCAGCTTCATCCAGCATGTCACGTTGACCGCTAATACATTGATAATAGAGTTCAGATGAGAGTTTGCCGTCGTATGGAACATCCATATACAGATACTCTTCGTCATAGGCGGGTAACTCAAACAGCACCAGCATGGTATCGATTAAGTCGATACGAGCAGTATCGCCTTCTTCGTAACCACCCTGGTAGTAGACATCATCGATGCAACTGGCGATGGTCTGAATCTTGAGAATTTCTTTGTCTGTCGGCTGCTCATCGGCGACAGCATTGGCGGATAATGACAACAGGCCCACGAAGAGACTGGATAAGATCGAGCGATGCATGATTTTTTTATAGTGATTTTTCATGCGCCATATTAAGCCAATATGTATCTCTTCAGGCCACACCCTTTCTGTAAAAAGTTGTAACCTCAAGAAATAATAACCCGAAGAAAAAATGCAAATAGCAATCGATATTAATCACTAAGAGCTGCAATGGTCTCTACACAGACTTGAAATAGTCACTCATCAGGCGAGCCGACCATGAACGCGCGGACCAACCTTCATAATGCGCACAATGACTCCCCTTTCTCGTTGTCACCAGAATAACGTTGTCCATCGTTTTCATCCTGTCTCGCCAGGGATCCAGGTTGTTGATGTGGCAGATTGGATCGTCCTCTGCGTTGAGCACCATCAAGGGGATCCGAATATCCTCGAAGACGTTCATGGGATTCGTATTCTGGTCATACGACGGATAGTCATCGTACCCCGCTAACTCGTACAGTTTTTGATAGAGATCGCCGAGATCAGTAGCCGTCAGCAGGCTGTCTGCTGTCCGCAGAGAAGACAGCACACTCTCATTAGGGCAGACAAACTGGCGAACCATCTTCTTTGCCATGATACGGCTATATCGCGGATGCACATTGTCGAAGCAGGTGCCTGTGTCGTATCCGGGGCAATAAGCAAAGGCCGCTTTGAAGGGAGCATCGCCCCCCTCTTCTCCCAGGTATCGCACTAACAAACCGGAACCAGCTGATGTGCCCACAGCGTAAAGTGGAGAATCAGGAAAGCGCTCTCTTATATGAGCAAGCTGCCCACGAAAATCTTCAGTACAGCCCACCATGTTAAACCGTGGCGTTAACAATGGCAGCTGACCATGCCCACGCCGCAAACACAGCACGATTCGCCACCCCGTTTTTAACCCGAGATCGCGCACGAGCTCTGCCATGCTATCCGGACTACCACTGATGGTGTGAATTAATACGATCGTTGGTGTTGTTTCAGGTAAATCGTAGCCACTCCAATATAAAGCTGTCAGACCACCGTCCTGCATTGTCAGCTGTTCATGGTAATCGTAGAGCGATGCGCTTTCGTTGCGCCGCTGAAAGCCATACTTGCGCAGGCTATAAAAGATTAACTGGGTATGTGCATTAAACAACCAGGGAGTAGCCCGGTATGGCTTACTCAATATTCTGAGTGATTCGACCAGACGCTGGTTTGAAGCATTATTATCGTACGATACTGATGGATGATTTTCAGAAACTGGCTTCGTCGTCTGCATAATTCTCATTGCTTCTCTGATATAACTTTATCCAGCGGTGAGCGCAGCCACCGCTTACTGACAGCAACGATAGCATCTCATCCCCACACCACTCTGGTGTTAAATTGGGACAATTTACTAGCGCAAGGGGTCTGTTAGTGTCGACTGATCAGCCATGAAACAAAAAACCGGGCAAGAGCCCGGTTTTAAAGTGCGCTATTAAGAATCATCAGACTATCGAAGAGATGGAGTTTAATCAGAGTGACAGGATTTAAAATTGGTCGGGATGACAGGATTTGAACCTGCGACCCCACG
>NZ_DDKU01000027.1:8536-14381 GCF_002339775.1 Thalassolituus sp. UBA2590 | reverse complement strand
GTGCGCTACCAGACTGCGCCACATCCCGACTTATGCTGCCACAAGCCTGTGAACAGAGCGCTTAAGTATACTTAAGTACCTGAAAAGGTAAACTTTTTTTGGAATGCCCGTCAGAAGTCGGAGTCTGGATTCAACATATCTTCCAGCTCTTTTAACTCGCGTATCATGTTTTTGATCAGGGCTTTATCCATGGCCACCGCCTGGGACTCTCCGTTGTCTTCCAGCTTTTGTCGGGCACCACCAATGGTGTAGCCATCCTGATACAGCAAAGCACGGATTTCACGGACGAGAATGACGTCCTGACGCTGATAATAACGACGATTACCGGCACGCTTGACCGGCTTGAGAGTTGGAAATTCCTGTTCCCAATATCTGAGAACATGAGGCTTCACATCGCAAAGCTCACTGACCTCACCGATAGTGAAGTAACGCTTCGATGGAATAGGTGGTAGTTCGTTATTGTGGCTGGCTTCCAGCATAGGCTTCTACCCGGATTTTGAGCTTCTGCCCCGGTTTGAACGTCACGACCCGGCGAGCAGAAATAGGGATCTCCTCGCCTGTCTTCGGATTCCTTCCCGGACGCTGACGCTTATCACGCAGGTCGAAATTACCAAATCCTGATAACTTCACCTGCTCATTACGGCTCAGGCTATCGCGGATTTCATCAAAAAAGATGTCCACCATATCCTTAGCTTCACGCTTATTAAGACCAAGATCTTCAAACAGTTTTTCTGCCAGTTCTGCTTTGGTCAGGGCGGTCATGTTAACCCCTTAACGTTGCTCCTATGCTTTCAGAGAGGTGAGCCAAGACTGCTTCCACAGAGTTGTTCACTTCTTCATCAGTCAGAGTGCGTGAAGGATGCTGCCACGTCAAGCCCAAAGCGAGACTTTTTCTATCAGGATCAATACCTTTGCCGACATATACATCAAACAGGTTGAGCTTAGTGAGGTAATCCCCCGCTACGCTTCGGATTCCGTCGAATACCTGATCCACCTGAACTGACTGGTCTACAACCAACGCCAGGTCACGACGCATTTCAGGGAATTTCGAGATGTCACCATACGAAGGCACGGCAATATCACGAACGGCTTCAAGGTCGAGTTCGGCAACAAACAGTGTCTGCTTCACACCAACTTTTTTCTGAGTCGCCGGGTGCAGTGCGCCTATCCAACCAATTGGTTCGCCGTTCTTCAGAACGCGCGCTGTCTGGCCAGGATGCAGTGCTGGATGCTGAGCAGACTCGAACCGATACGCGGAGGCATCGCCGCCACGAGCTAACAGAGACTCAACGTCACCTTTCAGATCAAAGAAATCTACCGGTGTTTCCTGCTCACTCCAGCCCTGAGTCAGACGATTACCGCACACCAGCATCGCCAGCGTAGGAGTCTGTTTGAGGCCATCAGCTTCAGGCACAAAACGCAGGCCAGTTTCGAACAGGCGAACGCGTGGCTGCTGACGCTTGAGGTTGTAGCTGGCGGCAGACACCAGTCCTGTCAGCAAAGTCGTACGCATCACGCCCATGTCCGCTGAAATCGGGTTCAGCAGAGGCAGAGCTTCACGCTCAGGATCGAGGGCTTTCTGCAGCTCTGGCTCAACAAAGCTGTAGGTAATCGCTTCCTGATAACCGCGAGCAATGATCTGGCGACGCAGGTCGCGGATCGGCATACGGGATTCAGGGGCTTTCGCCAACGGCGTCGCCGCCGCAGGAACACGGGTAGGCAGACGGTTATAGCCGTAGATGCGCGCCAGCTCTTCAATCAGGTCAGCTTCGATCGACATATCAAAACGATACGACGGTGCTTTTACTGTCCAGCCTTCAGCGGTGGTTTCAGTATCCATACCAAGGCGAACCAGAATGTCGGTCACTTCGTCGTCAGCCATGGTCAGGCTCAGGACTTGCTCAATACGCTTACGGCGCAGAGTAATGGTGGCTGCTTCTGGCAGTTTGTCCTCGGCAGTTACTTCTGTCACAGGACCCGCCTGACCACCGCAGATATCAATAACGAGCTGAGTCGCACGTTCCATCGCAGTATTGGCCAGGTTGTAGTCAACGCCACGCTCAAAACGGTGCGAAGAATCGGTGTGCAGACCGTAGTTACGTGCACGACCAGCGATCGAAATGGGGTTGAAAAACGCCGCTTCCAACAGCAGGTCCTGAGTTTCACCGTTTACACCTGAGTGCTCGCCGCCCATCACACCGGCCATCGCCAGTGGTTTGCTGTGGTCGGCAATCACCAGAGTATCTGCGTTCAGTTCGACTTCCTGGCCGTCCAGCAGAGTCAGCTTTTCGCCCTCTTCTGCCATACGTACACGGATGCCTCCTTCTACCTGTGCCAGGTCAAAGGCGTGCATTGGCTGACCCAGCTCCAGCAATACGTAATTGGTAATATCCACGACAGGGTCAATCGAACGGATACCGCCACGGCGTAGTTTCTCAACCATCCATAATGGCGTTTCTGCTTTTACGTTCACGCCTTTCACGATACGACCAAGATAGCGTGGGCATGCATCAGCCGCAGAAACCTCGACGGACGCTTTATCATCAATTGACGCGGCAACGGCAGCCACGAGCGGCGGCTTCACCTCTGTGCGTGTCAGTACGCCGGTTTCACGTGCCAGACCTGCAATGCTCAGGCAGTCTGCACGGTTTGGTGTCAGGTCGACTTCAATAACGGTGTCATCGAGGTTCAGGTATTCGCGGAAATCTGCGCCAACAGGGGCAGAATCCGGCAGCTCCATCAGACCTTCAGAGCTTTCTGCCATGCCCAACTCGGCTTCGGCACACAACATACCGAATGACTCAACGCCACGCAGTTTGGCTTTTTTGATTTTGAAGCCTTTGCCATCTTCGGTTGGCAGAACCGCACCGATTTTAGCGAAGGGAATTTTCAGGCCTTCGCGCACGTTTGCAGCGCCACATACAATCTGGAAGTTCTCGGTGCCATCAGACACCTGACATAAGCTCAGCTTGTCGGCATCGGGGTGTTGCTCACGGCTGACAACCTGCCCAACAACCACACCAGAAAAATCACCGGCAACCGGCTCTTCTCCGTCGACCTCAAGACCCGCAAGAGTCAGGTGATCGACCAGTTCCTGAGTCGTAATCTCAGGGTTAACCCATTCGCGTAACCACTGTTCGCTGAATTTCATTTCTTAATATCCCCTGAATTACTTGAACTGCTGCAGGAAGCGCAGGTCGTTTTCGAAGAACAGACGCAGGTCATTCACGCCGTAGCGGAGCATCGCCAGACGCTCAACGCCCATACCAAAGGCAAAACCTGTGTATTCTTCAGGGTCAATATTCACATGTTTGAAGACTTCCGGGTGGACCATGCCGCAACCGCCGACTTCGAGCCAGCGACGCTTGGTACCTTCTGGAGTTTCAATCACCCATTCAATGTCGATCTCAGCGGATGGCTCAGTGAACGGGAAGTAAGACGGACGCAGGCGGATCACCAGATCACGCTCAAAGAAGACGCTCAGAAATTCCTGAATCGTGCCCTTCAGATCCGCAAAGCTGATGCCCTTATCCACCAGCAGACCTTCGACCTGATGGAACATGGGCGAGTGAGTCTGATCGTAGTCGCAACGGTATACACGACCCGGGCAGATAATGCGGATCGGTGGCTCCTGAGACTCCATTGTACGTACCTGAACCGGCGAGGTGTGGGTACGCAGCAGAGTGCCTGCATCAAAATAGAAAGTGTCGTGCATGGCACGCGCCGGGTGATGCGAAGGAATATTCAGCGCTTCGAAGTTGTGAAAATCATCTTCGATCTCAGGGCCTTCAGCGACCTGATAACCGGCATTAGCGAAGAAGCCTTCAATACGCTCCAGTGTGCGAGTAACCGGGTGCAGGCTACCTTCCTGAACGGCACGGCCGGGTAGCGTCACGTCGACGGTTTCAGACGCCAGTTTGGCGTTGAGTGCTTCACTCTCGAGTGATTCTTTACGCGCATTCAAGGCGTCCTGAACTTTGCCACGCGCCTCGTTAATCACCGCGCCGACTTTCGGGCGATCTTCCGGAGCAACATTGCCCAGGTTTTTCATCAGGGCAGAGATTTCGCCCTTCTTACCCAGATACTGAACGCGTACCTGATCGAGTGCTGCCATGTCGCTCGAGGCAGCGACTGCATCCAACGCCTGTTGCGTCAGAGCCTCTAAGTTTTCCATCGTGATGATCCTGAAAGGTCATTTTTTGATTAAGTGCTTACCGGAATTCCCTCAGGGCATCCTATAGAAGAAGCTCTGGTAAGCACTGAATGTGTTTAATAACGCAAAAAAATAGGGGAGGTCTTTCAAAGAAAGCCACTCCCCTATCCTTTGGCCAGTCAAGCTAATGGCTGGCCCGGTTCCGCGTGCTCAGAAGAGCGCGGTGAAATTACAGGCTGGACTTGGCTTTTTCAACCAGAGCCGCAAACGCTGCTTTTTCATTCACAGCCAGATCAGCCAGAACCTTACGGTCAATTTCAACAGTGGCTTTTTTCAGGCCATTGATGAACTTGCTGTAAGACAGACCGTTCTGACGTGCACCAGCGTTGATACGCGCAATCCACAGCTGACGGAACTGACGCTTACGCTGACGACGGTCACGGTAAGCGTACTGACCTGCTTTGATTACCGCTTGCTTAGCAACGCGGAACACGCGACTGCGGGCACCGTAGTAACCTTTAGCCTGCTTCAGAATTTTCTTGTGACGACGACGAGCGACAACACCACGTTTTACACGAGCCATAATTTATCTCCTGACAGTCGATTAAAGATTAGGAAGCATACGAATAACAAGCTTCTTGTCTGCAGCGTGCAGCTGAGACATACCACGCAGGTGGCGCTTACGCTTCGTGCTCTTCTTAGTCAGGATGTGGCTGCGGAAAGCATTACGGTGCTTGAAACCGTTCGCAGTCTTTTTGAAGCGCTTCGCAGCGCCGCTCTTAGTTTTGATCTTAGGCATTTTCATACTCCTGAAAGTTATGAGACGTACAGAAACTAAGACCCTGTACAATCTCTGCCGTAATAACGCCTGCCCAACTCAGGCCGACGCAGCGTCTGGCAGAACGCACAAACCCCGGCAAGCGCCGGGGTCTGCGTATTCATTTGAAAACCAGACTACTTCTTTTTGGATGGGCCGATGACCATGATCATCTGGCGACCTTCCATCTTAGGACGCTGTTCTACGCTGCCGAGTTCTTCGAGATCTTTCTCGACACGCATCATCAGTTCCATACCCAGGTTCTGGTGCGCCATCTCACGACCGCGGAAACGCAGCGATACTTTCGCTTTGTTGCCCGCTTCGAGGAAGCGCTTCAGGTTACGCAGTTTGATCTGATAGTCGCCTTCTTCCGTACCCGGACGGAATTTGACTTCCTTAATCTGCACCTGGTGCTGTTTCTTTTTGGCTTCGGCTTTCTGCTTCTTCTCTTCGTAGAGCTTCTTGCCGAAGTCCATGATCTTACAGACGATCGGATCGCCATCTGAAATCTGAACCAGATCCAGTTCGGCTTCTTGGGCGGCCTCAAGGGCTTCGCGTAAAGAAACGACGCCTACTTGCTCGCCGTCTGCTCCGATTAACCGGACTTCGTTTGCACGAATCTGGTCGTTAATGGGGGCACGGTTATCACGTGCTCCTCTTCTATTATCGCGTCTGATGATCAGTTCTCCATTCCAAACCGGCCGCGTTCTGCAATCGCCTTCTCGAGGATGGCAATAAACTCGTCGACACTCATTGTACCGAGGTCTTCACCCTTACGGGTGCGCACTGCGACAGTGTTTGTTTCTTTTTCTTTGTCCCCCACCACGAGCTGGAAAGGGACCTTGTGTAAAGTATGCTCGCGGATTTTAAAGCCG
>NZ_DDKU01000027.1:0-8201 GCF_002339775.1 Thalassolituus sp. UBA2590 | reverse complement strand
CGATCTTCTCATTTCTCAAGTCCGCATCGGCCCTGAAGCCCGCAGCTTTGAGTTTTTCGGCGATTTCCGTGCAATATTCGGCCTGACTGTCTGTGATATTCAGGATTGAGACCTGCTTCGGAGACAACCATGGCGGCATTGCGCCCGCGTAGTGTTCAATCAGAATGCCGACAAAACGCTCGAACGAGCCAAGAATAGCACGGTGCAGCATGACCGGCGTCTTACGCTCGCCATCTTCGTCGACGAACTGAGCACCGAGACGCTCTGGCAGCATGAAATCAAGCTGAATCGTACCGCACTGCCATACACGGCCGATGCAGTCGCGCAGAGAGAATTCAATCTTAGGACCGTAGAACGCACCTTCACCCGGTTGGAGTTCCCAGTCGAGGCCGGCGTCGTTAAGAGCATCTTCCAGAGCCGCTTCAGCTTCGTCCCAAAGCGATTCTTCACCGATACGACCTTCCGGACGGGTGGAAAGTTTCATCTCAACCGCGTCAAAGCCGAAGTCTTTGTAGACGTCCAGAGTCAGCTTGATGAAATCAGAAGCTTCCTGACGGATCTGGCTGTTCGAGCAGAAGATGTGTGCATCATCCTGAGTGAAGCCACGCACACGCATAATGCCGTGCAGCGCACCGGATGGCTCATTACGGTGGCAGCAACCAAACTCAGCCAGACGCAGTGGCAGTTCACGGTAAGATTTCAGCCCCTGGTTGAACACCTGGATATGACATGGGCAGTTCATCGGCTTTACCGCGTAGCTGCGCTTCTCGGACTCAGTAGTGAACATGGCATCTGAGTAGTGTTCCCAGTGGCCAGACTTCTCCCACAAGGTACGGTCAACAACCTGCGGAGTCTTGATCTCCTGATAACCAGCATCGTTCTGAACTTTACGCATGTACTGCTCGAGTACCTGATAAATGGTCCAGCCGTTCGGATGCCAGAACACCATACCCGGCGCTTCTTCCTGCAGGTGGAACAGATCCAGCTGCTTCGCCAGTTTACGGTGGTCGCGCTTCTCAGCCTCTTCAAGACGCTGGAGATACGCTTTCATTTCTTTTTTGTCGTTCCACGCAGTACCGTAGATACGTTGCAGCTGAGCGTTCTGAGAATCTCCACGCCAGTAGGCGCCAGACACACGTTGCAGCTTGAAGATACGCATAACACGAGTATTCGGTACGTGCGGACCACGACACATATCTGTGTATTCTTCATGGTGATACAGGCCAACCGCCTCTTCACCTTTTTCGATCAGATCGTCGATCAACTCAACTTTGTAGTCTTCACCACGATCAACAAACACGCGGCGTGCGTCTTTGATCGGCGTCATCTTCTTGATGACTTCGTAATCCTTCTTGATCAGCTCTTTAACACGCTTCTCGATGGCTTCGAGGTCTTCGGGTGTAAATGGACGCTCGTAATCAATATCGTAATAGAAGCCGTTTTCGATCACCGGGCCAATGGCCATCTTAGCCGTTGGGTACAGCTGCTTAACGGCATGACCAACGAGGTGAGCGAATGAGTGACGGATAACTTCCAGACCTTCTTCGTCGCGACCGGTGATCAGAGTGACATCGGCGTCATCGGTGATCAGCTCACAGGCATCGACCAGTTCACCGTTAATACGACCACATACGGTCGCTTTGGCGAGACCAGGGCCAATATCTTCGGCAACTTGCATCAGGGTAACGGGTTGATCGAACTCGCGTTTGGAGCCGTCTGGAAGGGTAATAACAGGCATAGTAAATCCTTGTCAGTGGTGGCCCCCACGACAGGCCACATGAATGTAAAGACCGAGTACTCTACAGGTCGGAAAAATCCCTGTAAACAGTTGATGCCTGCGGTTTACTCACTCTGGAATAGCCTTTCGTGCAATAGCCCCCTGAGGAAGTGAATCAACCAGCTTTGTTATTGGCTGAACCGGTACGCGGTTATAGATAATACCCCCACGCGGATAGCTTCCCGGCAATGGCTTAAACTTCACTCGCTCATCCAGAAAGGCCTCGACCTCTTCGCTGGGGGCGAGACGCTCCATTCCAGAACTCCACCTGTCATCGCCATCCTCTGGTTTCCTGAAACTACTCATGTAGAGTACATGTTTAGCAACCTTCAGCTGCTCCGGAGTAAACTCAATTACCGGACGCCTCTCCGACGGTTCTATTGTTCGAATGCGGTCCCGTTCAGCTTTCATCTCTTCACAAAGTTCAAGCTTTACGGAGTCCATGATCTGGTGCATCAGATCAAGGAAGGTGTCGGGGCGAACCCGCTCTTCGATTCGATAAGCGTTAGGGCCTTCAATAGAATAACGTCTGATTACAAACCGAAAACACACATAATGCTGATGAGTAATTGGCGAGATCCAATTGATAGCATAAGCGGTATCAGTCAGCTGCTGTTCTTCAATGTACAGCCAGTCATTACCATGCTTATTCAACCACTGACTATTAACAGGCCCTAAAACATCCGGCCATAGATCAGGGTTTACGTCGAGAGCGGCCTCTGTATAGCCCTCTTCAGTTCTTGCATAAATACACAACTCCCTATTAGTTAACACCTGATTTGCCAATACGCTAAAATCAAACAAACTCTCATTAATCGGGAGGCCATCTACCGCATGGACATCAACAAAACAACTGAGATATCCGACGCGAGGCTGGATAATTGGAAAGCCATTAAAACGCCAGTTATTCGAGTAAAGCCGCTGCCAGCGCATACCTTCGATAACTTTCTTATCCCAAGTTTCTGCCAACTCAAAGCGCGCTGGAGAATTTAGATCAACTGAGCCTGGCTCCTCCTCCCAGCGCCCTCCAAAAGCCGGCCGAGGGGCTGGTGCCTTGAATTCCAGTGAGCTACATCCCAAGTCTTTACAGATAAGCCTTGCGGAGCGAAAACTAGGCCCCTTGGGGAGTTTCTCAGTACCAAATAATCGCATAATCCTCAGAAGACCTTATTCTGAACTTTCTTCGCTAATGTTTTGAGTGGCTCAACAGGGCTTCTATGGTAGCCCTCGGTCAACGTAGGTGCACTGGCCAGAATAGCGCCCAACACTACAAGGGCAAATCCTGGTGTCGTGCCTAAGGCCCCCACTAATCCCCCGACTGCCATAGTATTCTTGCTTTGTGCGACGACATCATAGGCCGTACCAACGAATTCACTTGCTATTTGGTCCCTCGGAGTATGATTGACAAGCTTATTAAGAGAGCACGCTACCGTCGCACCACCGAACCTCTGGCCACCAATAACCTGGGCTAGTCCCGGAGAAGAATTGAACCACTTAGAATCACGCACATCCATACCAATAGCCCGCCGAGCGATATCTGCTTCATAGTGGCTGCTAGTGTGATCGCTAAGAAAAATGCGCTGCGTTCCTTTCAAGTCAACATTGGCTTGCTTCAAACATCTCATTGCCTCGGTCAAAACAGCCGAACCACCACGATGACTCGTCCACTCGACGCGCAACCCTCGCTGGTGTGCATCTTTCATATAACTAGCTAACACCCGCCCCGCCTTAACAACATCTTCTGAGGGAGTCCTCTTCCCGAGACGCCTTACAAATTCCCAGCCAGCCTTACCCGCTTTGTGTTGCGGTGTATAAAATAACTCGAAACCAGACGCTTTAAGCTTATCTATTACAGCAGGGTCACCTTTTGATATGTGATCAGGAAGTATTTCAGCAGCTTCTCTAATGCCGCCACAATAGCCGTTAATACCTATTTGTAAGGGCTTCTCTATAGTTCCGCCTCTCTGGCTTGCAGCCTGGAGGTTATATGAAGGAGTAGAGGCAACCTTCCATGACCCATTCTCAGCGTCCGCCTCAACATTCCATAGACCGGGCTCAGTTACCTTACGAGCGCTTTGCCTCACAACCCGAATATCTGTGATCGTAATATCGGTCTGCGAGAGCCCCATATTCAGCTCATATTCAATTTCGAAACCTGGGCCCGAAATGCAACGGGTCGATGGGGAGCCGTTACGAACATAAGAATTCACTGGAACGGCACTACTACGAAGGCTGTTAACTGCACTTATTACTGCCAGAGCATGATACCCAGTACTGCTTTGCTCTTGCGAGCTCGCCTGAAAGTTCTGAAGCAACTTTTGCATTTGCTCGTCAGCGAGGATCTGACGACCAGAGGCTTGAGGCCCGAATGGAGATAGCTGGAACTGGGAAAGATTGGAAATGACCGGTGAACTCACGTTACACATCCTTATGCTCTAAGTTAGGGCATTGATACTATCAGGCCAACTATTTCTTGCCTATAGTTTTGCTGGGCTAAACTGTTTTGAACTCAGCCCGCCACTTGCCCGGTGTTTTGCCCGTTGCTTTACGAAAAGCCCGGTTGAAAGGCGCCTGCTCTGAGTAGCCAAGCAGCAGAGCGATTTCACTGAGGGTCAGGTGCTTATCCCGCAGATATACCTGCGCCAACTCTACCCTGACCTGCCCCAGCAGATCTCTGAAGCCAATACCTGACTGACGTAACCTGCGCAGCAATGTGCGCTCTGACATTGCCAGTCGAGAAGCAATTGCGCTCTGGTCGGCGCCCCCCAAGGGTAAGCGCTCAATGATGAGTTGCCGTACGGTATCCGCAAACCGCCCAAGGTCGGGCATGTTTGCCAGTGCTGCGGTTGCCTTATCATTCAATGCCCTGAAGGCGACATCATCATGGCTGACCAGTGGCAGTGTCAGCACATTGGCATCGAACCAGAGTGCATTAGCGCTGGCGCCGCATACCAGACCTCCACCTAAGTGGCGCTCGAACAGATCGCTGGCGGGCACGTCGTCCCACCAGGTTTCCGCACGCTCTATTGTAAGTTCGCTCTGCCCCGTCATTCTTCGCAAGAAAGTCACAAATCCGCCGAGGATCACCTGATCCGATACACGCGTCGAGCCGCCAAAACTGGTATCCCACACCAACCCAGCAAGGCCGTCTCTCAGTTCGAGCCGGGCCTTGGGGCCTTCGTAGAGCAAGGTCTGGAAGCGCTCAAAGTACTGAAAAGCCTCCAGAACCGTCTGACATGACAAGGTCAGGTAACCAATGACGCCAACATGCTCAGGGCCGACTCGGCGAGCCAGATCAATCCCAATCGAGGATGAGCCTAAACCGTCACGGACACTGTCCAGCAACGACCACCACTCATCGAAGGTCAGCCGCCGGGCGCCACCCTCACGGCTCATTACCGCTGGCACAGAGCGTCGCTGCTCGGAGACGTACGACGACACCAGAGACATTAAGTCCCCGGTGACAGACAGCCCGGCTAAACGAGAATCCCGCTCTTTCATACGTCGCGCTCTTTTATAAGTACCCGTGCCCAATTGTCATAAGTCGTTGATCCTCGCTGAGCAAGTATGTCTGGAAATATCAATTAAGAGTCTGAAAATATCAATATAGCCCACAACGACTGCGCTAATCTATCAGCATCAAATAAGAAAGCTGGAGACACTGATGGAAGACTTACTGCGCGCACTGCTATTTATTGGGCTGTTTGCCGGTGTGTTCATCGGAACCATGGTCATTGAAAACCTCTGGGCCAAGCGTCGTGGGGTTACTAAGCTCTATCACTTCCCTGAAACCTTCACCAATCTGATGACAGGTGCGTCGTATAAAATCGTCGACGGCATCGCCATCGCACTGTTTATTCAGCTGTTTTACGACTGGGTGTATCAATTTGGCTTTCAATGGAACCCAGAGGTCGGCGTTGTCAGCATCATCGCACTGATTCTGTTTATCGACCTGTGTATGTATGCCGCGCATTATCTGATGCATAAAATTCGCTGGTTCTGGAATGCGCACGTAACGCATCACAGTTCTGAACACATGAATTTCTCGACGGCACTGCGGCAGAACTTCACTTATGCATTTTCAGGGACCTGGATTCTCTGGTGGATTCCTGCCGCGTTTGTCGGTTTCGATAAAACCTGGACCTTAATCGCGATCGAGGCCAATCTGGTATATCAGTTTTTCCTGCATACCGAGCAAGTTCGTACGCTGGGTTGGGCAGAGAAAATCTTCAATACTCCGTCACATCACAGAGTGCACCACGGCAGTAACCCTAAACAGATTGATAAGAATTTCGGCGGTGTGCTCATTATCTGGGACAAACTCTTCGGTACGTTTCAGGCTGAAGAAACGGCGGGCGAAATTGTCTACGGCGTAAAACGCATGCCAACAAAGCCAAATAACCCATGGCATGCGCAAGTGTATGATTGGCAGAATATGTTTCGGGATCTGAAAAAATACAAAGACCCGAGAATTATGTGGAAGCATCCGGATTGGGTAACGGAAAAATACGGCGACCATCAGGCTGCCGACCAATAACGAACCCTCCCTTCCTGATGATAGGATATCGACAAGGTACGCCACGTCATCAGGAAGACCAAATGAAACAAGACCGTCACCCAGTAGTTTTAAAACTGACATGCTTGACGTCTAGCCTGAACCTCCCTGTTTTCCAACTGATATGGAGGTTAATAATGAAATCCCTTCTGACCTACGCTCTGGCATCTCTGATGCTGGTTGCCGGCTGTGCCACCCAAGCTGGCCCTGATCACCGCAACAGCCATTTTGGCAAATGGTTCTTCGGTAAGTTTTCTGAAACCCAGATCGGCCCACGCCCTTTCTACCTTGTCGAAGACATGGACGAAGGCGAACTCAAAGATAAGCTGAAAAGCTGTGACACTGGTCCTTTCTTCCAGAGTCGCTTCTCAATCGGCCACCGTGGTGCACCTCTGCAATTTCCAGAGCACACGAAAGAATCCTACGAAGCGGCGGCAAAAATGGGCGCAGGCATTCTTGAATGCGACGTAACCTTTACGAAAGATCGCGAGCTGGTGTGCCGCCATTCACAATGCGACCTGCACACCACAACGAATATTCTGGCAACGCCACTGGCTGAAAAATGTTCAGTACCGCCTGAATTCGACAGCAATGGCATGCTCACCAATGCAGCAGATATCACCTGCTGCACCAGCGACATTACCCTCGCTGAATTCAAAAGCCTGCAAGGCAAAATGGACGCGGCAGACCGCACGGCAACCACCATTGAAGGCTACATGAATGCCACAGCAGACTACCGCACAGACCTCTACGCATCGAAAGGTACCCTGCTGACCCACGCAGAAAGCATCCAACTGTTCAAAGAACTGGGCGCCCACTACACACCTGAACTGAAATCCCCTTCGGTAGAGATGCCGTTTGAAGGCGACTACACCCAGGAAATGTACGCTCAGCAAATGATCGACGAATACCGCGACGCCGGTATCCACCCACGCAAAGTCTGGCCACAGTCGTTCAATTACGAAGACGTAAAATACTGGATTAATAACACCTGGTATGGTCGCCAGGCGGTTTATCTCGATGGCGTTTACGATACCAGCGTGACACAGGCACAGATGGAAGAATGGGTTGATGAAGGCCTACGCGTTCTGGCGCCACCTATGTGGATGCTGCTGAACGTGAACAGCGACGGCGAGATCGTCCCTTCACAGTACGCGATCAATGCCAAAGCAGCGGGCCTGAAGCTGATTGCCTGGACACTTGAACGCTCTGGTCGCCTGACGGACAACGGTGGCTGGTACTTCCAGTCGGTGAATGGCGATGATGGCGGTATGGATGTGATCGATAACGACGGTGACGTTATGACAGTGCTCGATGTTCTGGCTCAGGATGTTGGCGTTATCGGCGTTTTTTCTGACTGGCCAGCGACCACGACTTACTATGCAAACTGCATGAACCTCTGAGGCTCACGCGTATACCACGCGTAAACACTAATGCGCTCCTGAGAGAATTGTTCAGGGGCGCATTAAACTAATAAACCGTCCGCGACCTGGTGAGACACCTCTTCCCCGCACAGCTTTGTCACCAGAGCTAAAGCAAACTGCATTGCACTACCGGGCCCCTGGCTGGTCATTATATTGCCATCGATAACAACCACCTCATCACTCGGCATGACTCCGACCGTTGTCAGATCTTCTCTGAACCCGGGATAAGCCGTCGCTGATTTGCCTTCGAGTAAACCATGACACGCCAGAACAACGTATGGCGCAGCACAGATGGCTGCAATCAGTTTACCGCTACTGTGTTGTTGTTTGAGGAGGGAGACGAAGGCTTCGTTATCCGAGAGATTCTGCGCGCCCGGCATACCGCCCGGCACCATAATCGCATCCCAGTCTTCTGCGACACACTCACCAATGAGCTTGTCTGCAA
>NZ_DDKU01000168.1:0-3621 GCF_002339775.1 Thalassolituus sp. UBA2590 | reverse complement strand
CCTGACTCAGCAGGGGGTGAAATTTTCTCAGGCGTCCCCATCTGAGGTAATAAGTATTTGAGAATATAAGCACTTGAGATAACAAGTGGGTTAACAAGATCGTACCGTGCGGCCCAAAGGCCGCTCAATTTTAACTGGAGTATTCATGGGTTCACCACTCACACAGGCGGGTCTGCTGCTCGTCAACGCCATCGGAAGCCTTGTCTTGCTGATCGTTATGCTGCGCTTCCTGCTTCAACTTGTCCGCGCTGATTTCTATAACCCCCTGTCACAGATGATTGTGAAGTTCACCAATCCACTGCTTATTCCACTGCGCAGAGTGATTCCCGGCTTCGGCGGACTCGATATGGCGTCACTGGTACTCGCGCTGGCCATCCAGTACGTCATCATGGCGTTGATTCTGATGCTCGCGGGTTACGGAACAGGCATGCCCTTTGTCGCCATGATCGGCTGGGCCGCTGTCGGTATTATCAAGCTGCTGATCAGTATCTATTTCTGGGGCATGCTGATTATGGTGATCGCCTCCTGGGTTGCTCCGGGGTCGTATAATCCGGCGCTGATCCTGATCAACCAATTGCTTGAACCGGTCATCCGGCCAGTACGCAAGATCATGCCGGACATGGGTGGCCTTGATCTGTCACCACTGGTAGTCATCCTTGGCATTCAGCTCGCTGAGATCCTGATTCTGTATCCACTGAAACAGGTTCTGCAGGTGCCTTCGGGCTTGATCATGGGTCTGTAAGCTAAGATTTTCTACGCGGCAACAGGCCTTCTGTTGTCGCGTAACTGATGTATAAATAACCAACCGTGAACCTCAGTGCGAATGGCCCTCCCCCGCCAACGCACCATTACCTTTCCCGACAGGCACAGCCAGTGCCAAGCCAGCTCTAAGCCTGATAAACTTGCTGTATTACTAGCTTGCAAATGGATACCTGACTCCGATGCCGGACGTTATTCCAGAAAACTCGGTCGGACTGGTCACACCCAAGGTTCAGCACTTCGACACGCCCCTGACATTACGCAGCGGACGAGTGTTAGAACAATATGACCTGATCTACGAGACTTATGGCGAACTCAACGCCGACCGCTCCAATGCTGTCCTGATCTGCCATGCTCTGAGCGGCGATCATCACGCCGCAGGCTATCACAGCATGGACGACAAAAAGCCCGGCTGGTGGGATACCTGCATCGGCCCCGGTAAGCCTATTGATACGAATAAATTCTTTGTCGTTTCGCTGAACAACCTCGGTGGTTGCTCTGGCTCCACTGGCCCGGTCAGTATCAACCCAGAAACCGGCAAAGCGTACGGGCCCGACTTCCCTATCATGGCGGTCCGTGACTGGGTTAACAGCCAGGCTCGCCTTGCCGATGTTCTTGGTATTGATGTCTGGGCTGCCGTTGTCGGCGGCTCTCTCGGTGGCATGCAGGTGCTTCGCTGGTCTATCCAGTTTCCCGAACGCCTGAAACACGCCGTTGTTATTGCTTCTGCCCCCAAACTTTCAGCGCAGAATATCGCCTTTAACGAAGTCGCCCGACAGGCCATCGCCAAAGACCCCGACTTTCACGATGGCTGGTATCAGGAGAAAGGAACACTGCCTAAAGCAGGCCTGATGCAAGCGCGGATGCTTGGGCACCTGACGTACCTTTCAGACGATGCAATGCGGCAGAAATTTGGCCGGGAATTACGTGAGGGTAAGCTGAACTTCAGTTTTGCTCCTGAGTTTCAGGTAGAAAGCTACCTGCACTATCAGGGCGAGAAATTCAGTACACGTTTCGACGCCAACACTTACATGCTGATGACCAAAGCACTTGACTACTTTGACCCGGCACGCGACCACGATAATGATCTGCGTAAATGCCTGAGTCAGGCGAAATGTCGTTTTCTGGTCGTATCCTTCACAACCGACTGGCGTTTTGCTCCGGCGCGCTCAGAAGAAATCGTGAATGCACTGATCCACGCCGACAAAGACGTCAGCTATGCCTGTATTGAATCTGACAACGGCCACGATGCCTTCCTGCTTCCTATTCCGCGCTACCTGGATATCTTTCATGCGTATATGGAAGGTGTGGCAGCACGTAGTTTCGGAGGTAAGTCATGAGTGAACTGCGTCCTGATCTGAGTATTATTCAGCAGTGGATTCGACCAGAAAGTGAAATCCTTGACCTTGGATGTGGCGAGGGAGAATTACTCAGCTATTTAAAGACTGAGAAAAACGTCCACGGCTATGGCCTGGAGATCAATCCAGAGAAGCTGACTGCCTGCATCCGTAATGGCGTCAATGTGATCGAACAGAACCTGGATAACGGTCTCAGCAACTTTGAAGATCAGAGCATCGATACCGTTGTGATGACTCAGGCACTGCAAGCGGTTCAGCGACCGGATGAACTGCTCGACGAGATGCTGCGTATCGGCAAAGAAGCCATCGTGACCTTTCCGAACTTTGGTTACTGGAAAACCCGTTTTTATCTTTTACTGAAAGGCCGCATGCCGATGTCGGACACCTTGCCGTACAATTGGTACGACACGCCGAACATTCATATGTGTACCTTCCGCGATTTTGAAATTCTGTGCCGTGAAAAAGGCATCCGTATACTTAATAAGACCGTTGTCGATGATCAACACCGCGAACACTGGAGCATTCGCCTCTGGCCAGCCATGCTGGGTGAAATCGCGGTTTACCACATCACCAGGAGATAAGTATGAACGCACTGAATAAGATCCAATGCATTTTAGTACTGGCGCTGGCCACCTTATCGCTGCACGCGGCAGCAGATCGCGGCGAGCAGAAGCAGGTGTTCGGCGACTACGAGGTTCACTACATTGGCCTCAATTCCAGCTTCTTACCGGAAGATGTTGCCGAAGCCTATGATATTCCGCGCTCACGTTCACTGGCGTACCTGAGCATTTCGGTACTGAAAAACGTCAAAAATGATGTACCAACGCCAGTGACCGCAGAACTGACAGGCACGATCAAAAACCTCATTGGTCAGAGCCGCAGTATCGAATTCCGGGAAATCAAAGAAACCAATGCGGTCTATTACGTATCGACCTTCCGCTTTGATAAAAACGAGGTCTATCGCATTGATCTGGACGTCACCCCAGACGGTAGCAACCGTACTTTTGACGTGAAGTTCAGCCAGAAATTTTATCAGGAATAATCATGACCCGAATCGTTCTTGCCAGTGGAAACAAAGGCAAACTGCGTGAATTTTCAGCCATGTTTTCAGAGCACTTTGCGAATGACAACGTTGAGCTGATTCCGCAGACAGAACTGGATGTCTCTGACGCCGACGAGACAGGCCTGAGCTTCGTTGAAAATGCCATCATAAAAGCACGTCACGCCTGTCAGGTCACTGGACTGCCCGCTCTGGCCGATGATTCGGGCATTGAAATTGATGCACTTGACGGTGCCCCAGGAATCTACAGCGCTCGCTACTCCGGTGAAGGCGACCAGGCAAATAACGCGAAAGTCCTGGAAAATATGAAGGGTATTCCAGAAGCGCAACGTACCGCGCGCTTTCAATGCGTTCTGGTATATATGCGCCATGCCGAAGATCCGACCCCACAAGTATTTCAGGGGGCGTGGGAAGGCATTATTCTGACCGAACCATCGGGCACTG
>NZ_DDKU01000030.1:0-4527 GCF_002339775.1 Thalassolituus sp. UBA2590 | reverse complement strand
GGGTGTGACCTCCCTTGATGAAGTCTTCCGTGTATCAGCAACCCTGGATGGCGAGGAGATCTGATGGCCATTTATCTCTATCGCGGTCGCGATAATTCGGGGGCGGCGGTAGAGGGCTCCCTACAGGCGGGTAGCCGGGAAGTCGCAGTATCGCAGCTGATGCAACGCGGCATTACCCCGCTTAAAATTCAGCAACAGAAAGTATTACCCTCGAAGGACGGTAAAACGGTCCAGCGTTCTCAAAAAATTAAATCTGAAGAGCTCGTCCTGTTTACTCGTCAGTTGTATGCACTGACTAAGGCGGGTGTTCCTATCATCCGGGCGCTGACCGGGCTGGCCGAAAGTGCGAACAACGATCAGTTACGCACGGTTCTTCAGGATATCAGCGACCAGCTGGTCGGTGGTTCTGATCTGGCTTCGGCATTTAGAAGGCACCCTAAACTCTTTTCTCCTATTTACGTCAGCATGATCCATATAGGTGAGAGCACAGGGAATCTTGATGATGCACTGATCCGCCTGGTGGGCCACCTGGAAATGGAACGGGAAACCAGAAAGCGTATCAAGTCCGCGTTGCGCTATCCCATTATGGTTATCGGTGCCATTGCAATCGCGATGGTGGTTGTCACTATGTTTGTGATTCCAAGCTTCTCGTCGGTATTTAATAAGCTAGGCGCTGACCTGCCATTTGCCACGTTAATCCTGATTGCTGTTTCCGATTTCATGCAGAACTGGTGGCATGCCTTGTTGGCCGGTCTGATTGTTGGCGGTCTTGCTTTTAGACAGTTTATCGCCACCGATGAAGGGGCTGTCTGGTGGGACAGAACCAAACTGAATATTCCTCTTATCGGTACTATTTTCGAGCGCATCGCACTGGCGCGTTTTTCCCGTTCTTTTTCCATGATGCTGACTGCTGGTGTGCCAATCCTGAATAGCCTGTCTATTGTGGCGGCGAGTGTTGGTAATAAATATATCGGTAATGCCGTCAGCGATATGGGCGATGGGGTCCAGCGTGGCGAAGGGCTGACCAATACGGCGCAGAGAACTGGCCTGTTCACACCACTAGTACTTCAAATGATGTCGGTTGGTGAAGAAACAGGGGCTGTTGATCGGCTACTTGATGAGGTCGCTGACTTTTATGAAGAAGAGGTCGACTACGAGCTCAACCAACTGTCAGACGCGATAGAACCCATCCTGCTCGTGTTTCTGGGGGCGCTGGTACTTCTGCTCGCTCTGGGTGTTTTCTTACCCGTGTGGGAGCTCAGTGGTGCAGTGTCACGTTAGACACTGACGCCACATATGTAACAGAAGTTTTTGTAATTCAATATTTGTTTATTTTCGTTAATACCAGCTTCAAAAATTCAATTGTTGACTAAGGTTTAAGTATGCCAACGACGTTACTGAACGTCGGCCGGAAACGAGGCTTCTCTCTACTCCAGTCGGCGATCGCATTGGCGGTAATGATGGTCGGGATACTGATTCTGGTGCCCCGGATGGACAACATTATCGAGGATGCCTGGCGTGCACATGTTAAGTCGGTGGGTAGCTCCCTGCAGACCGGAGTGATGATTTTCCGGAAAGCCTGGATGACCGATAAAAACAGCACCCTGCTTGAAGGCTTTGCTATGAATCAATATGGCTGGCCGGTACCGCAGGAACCGGACGGGATGTCCGGATCAGGAGTAACAACGACACTGAGTTGTGAAGCGCTGTGGAATAGTCTTCTGGATATAGAAGTTCCGACACTGACCGCTGGTGATAATGCCAGCGCCGATTTCCGGGTCGAAGTCGTAGAGGGACATTGTCGGTACTACCACAGAGCAAGTGGCGACAGATTTTACATTGACTATAGCTCGGCCGATGGCCGCGTAAGCTGGAATATCCGATAACACACAGGAGTCGGGACATGAAAAAACAAAGAGGTTTTACACTGATCGAACTGGTCATGGTAATTGTTATTCTCGGTGTGCTCTCTGCCTTTGCGCTGCCGCGTTTCGCAGATTTTGGTCAGGACGCGCGGGTTGCCAGTCTGAATGCGCTGGCCGGTGCACTCCGTGCAGCCGCCAATATTGCTCACGCGCAGCAGCTGGCAGATGGCTCGACACCCGGTCAGGCAGTGGTTCTTGAAGGTGCCTCTATCGCTATGGTGAATGGTTACCCTCAGGCCGTACAGGCTGGCATCACTGACGCTGCTCAGGTGGCGGGTGACTACCAGATTACTCATGGAACCGCCGCAGGTGGTGAAGAGGCAGTTTACACCCTGACAACTGGCGCTGGCTGTACTGTGACTTACACCGCTGCAACCGCCGCAGTGGAAAACGTGAATCCAATCACCGCCGCGCCAAAGGTTGTTGTTGATCCAAACGGTTGCTGAGGCTGATTTGATCCGCCAACGAGGCTTTACTCTGGTTGAGATGATAATGGTGATCACATTGATCGCCATTATCTCAATCGGCGCAAGCAGCCTTTTCCTGAATACCGATCGCTACACTACGCTTGCTGCTCGTGAGCAACTGGTGTCGGTAGCAATCCTTGCTCAGAGAAGAGCACTGGCAAATGCAGTGGCGGCAACTCCGGTCAATCTCACGGTTTCTCAGACCAGCTCTGATTGGCTTTTCACTGTTTCGCAGGGGACAACCACCTTTGGCACGCGGGAAGCTCCGCGCGCAGGGGCAGCGCTGGCCATTAACGGTGCTACTCTGGCTAACGGTGGCAGCACAACGATTAATTTTGATATCAATGCAGAAACCGGCGCTGCGAATCAGTTTGTTTTTTCCGCTGGTAATTCTCACTCACTCTGTATTTCTGCCAGTGGTTTCGCCTATATCGGCAACTGCCAGCCCTGAAGGAGGCACGCACTTATGCTAAGAATGCGCGGCATGTCTCTGGTCGAAATGGTCATTACTATCGTCATTATTTCCGTCGCCCTAGTTGGTTCTCTGCGGGCGTTCAGTGTTCTTACTGGACGATCTGCTGACGTTCTTATTCAGACCCGCTCCGCTGATCTGGCTCAGCTTTATTTTGATGAAATACTGTCGCGTCGCTATGACGAGGCCACGGGGACGAATGGTGTTCCTGCCTACACTGGGGCGTGCCGGATTACTAATGACGGCGAAAGCCGTGACAATTACGATGACGTCGATGATTACTATGCCGTCACCAACGAATCCCCGGATACGATGGACGCCTCTCTTGCAACGGATTACAGTGGCTACACGGTGTCTATCAACGTAGTCTGTGATGACTCTATTGGTGTGAACACCGGTGGCGCTAAGCGTATAGAAATCACGATTGACGACCCGATCGGCGATACCTCGGTATTCTCTATGTATAAGGGGAATTACTGATGGTAACAAAAGTGATGACGTTAACTTATCTGCGGCGTCAGTCTGGATTTACCCTGGTTGAGCTGGTGATGACATTGGTGGTGGCTGCGGTGTTGGGCATCATGTCGGTTCAGTTTATCCGCTCTACCAGTGAAGGTTTTATCTCAAGCAACGGTCGTGAACAATTAGCGGCGGCTGGCTATGTCGTTAACGAACAGATCAGCCGCGGATTGCGCGACGCTCTACCGGGCAGTATCCGTACCACCGCTGACGGACTGTGCGTTGAATATATGCCTGTAGTCGCCGCTTCGATGTACACCGATTTATCGGTTAATTCGGCAGTTACCTCATTCCGTGCCGCACCATATTCTGTATCCGACGGTGCGAGTGGTTACGTATCTGTTTATCCTATCGGGTCGGCTAACCTGTACGCCCAGAATGATCCGGGACCTCTGACGCCGGATATCGGCTCAGTGCCCGCGGGGACAACCGAGGTTGATGTCACGCTTGCGAGCTCTCATACCTTCCCATCAGATTCGCCGGAGCGTCGCTACTATTTATCGTCTGCGCCTGAAGCCGTCTGTCAGGATGGAGCCTATCTCTATCGTTACCGCAACTACGGCTTTATCAGTGACGTCGCTAACCTAAAGGCAGCCTTACCTACCAATCGGGCTGGCGGTCGCACCGTTCTGGCATTTCCACTTCAGGCAGGATCCATGACATTTCGCTTTCAGAATCCAACGCTGGCGCGAAGTGGCCTGGTGGCATTTGAGTACGTGCTGCAACACCCGACAACAGGCGAGACGCTTTCCATGGGGCAGCAGGTGAGGGTTGTTAATGTTCCCTGATGATGTGAAACGGATAGCTCTATCCCCGCAGCGCGGCTTTGGTCTGCCAATGGCGCTGTTTGTTATTACTGTGCTTGCTGTGATCGTCACGGTAATGGGGTCTATGCAGACGACCAGTGGTCAGTCGAGTGTGCTTCATATTCAGGGGGAGCGCGCTTTTTACGCTGCTGAATCAGGTACCGAAGCGGCTCTTAATGTACTGCTGCCTCCGGATGGTTCTCCCGGGCGAGCCTGTGCAACTTCCCCATTTTTTACTGCGACTTTTACTGCTCCTGGTCTGCGCGGATGCAGTGTTTCCGTCAGTTGTGTTCAGATGACCGTCGATGGCGAGGATCTCTATACCCTGATATCGCAGG
>NZ_DDKU01000057.1:0-2714 GCF_002339775.1 Thalassolituus sp. UBA2590 | reverse complement strand
AGTAATGGCACACGATGCCAACAACGAGTGTCAGATTGGCGACACCGTTACTGTAAAAGAGTCGCGTCCTATGTCTAAAAACAAGACTTGGGCGCTGGTATCAATCGACGAGCGCGCCGCCAAGGTTTAATACCGGGCGCACGTAGTTAGGAGCGATAGGCATGATCCAGACACAATCCATGCTTGACGTTGCCGACAACAGCGGCGCGAAGCGTGTTCAGTGCATTAAAGTACTGGGCGGCTCTCATCGTCGTTATGCCGGCATCGGTGACCTGATCAAGGTATCCGTAAAGGAAGCAATTCCACGCGGTAAAGTTAAGAAAGGCCAGGTGATGAACGCAGTTGTTGTTCGTACCCGTAAAGGCGTACGTCGTCCGGATGGTTCAATCATCCGTTTCGACACCAACTCTGCGGTACTGCTGAATGCGTCGAACGCACCAGTTGGCACACGTATCTTCGGCCCTGTGACTCGTGAGCTGCGTTCTGAGCAGTTCATGAAGATCATTTCCCTTGCGCCTGAAGTGCTTTAAGGAGCAGTGAAATGTTGAAAATTCGCAGAAATGACGAAGTAGTTGTTATCGCCGGTAAAGACAAAGGCAAGCGCGGCAAGGTACAGAAAGTACTGGCTGACGGTCGTCTGATTGTCTCTGGCATTAACATGGTGAAAAAACACCAGAAACCAAACCCGTACCTGCAGCAGCCAGGCGGCATCGTTGAAAAAGAAGCCAGCATTCAGGTTTCTAACGTTGCGATCTGGAACCCTAAGACTGAGAAAGCTGACCGTGTTGGCTTCAAAGTTGAAGGCGAGAGCAAGGTACGTATCTTCAAATCTACTGGCGATCAAGTTGACGCCTGATAGGACTGGATACTGCTATGTCACGTTTAAAAGACCTGTACAAAAATGAAGTAGTAGCCAAGCTGACTGAAGAGTTTGGTTACAAAAACCCAATGGAAGTGCCGCGCGTTTCTAAAATTACCCTGAACATGGGTGTTGGTGAAGCGCTGGGTGACAAGAAGCTGATGGACAGCGCAGTTGCTGATATGGAAGCAATTGCCGGTCAGAAAGCGATCGTTACCAAGGCACGTAAATCAGTCGCGGGCTTTAAAGTCCGTGAAGGCTGGCCGATTGGCTGTAAAGTAACCCTGCGTCGTGACCGTATGTGGGAATTCATGGATCGCCTGGTAGACATCTCTCTGCCACGTGTGCGCGACTTCCGTGGTATTAACCCTAAGTCATTCGACGGTCGTGGTAACTACAGCATGGGCGTGAAGGAACAGATCATCTTTCCGGAAATTGAATACGATAAAGTAGACAAGGTTCGCGGTATGGATGTCACCATCACCACTACGGCTAAAACAAACGATGAAGGCCGCGCTTTGCTGAAAGCGCTGCAGTTCCCGTTCCGCAACTAAGGAGTGAATCATGGCCAAAATTAGCATGAAGCAGCGTGAGCTGAAGCGTGAAAAACTGGTTGCCAAGTTCGCTGCCAAGCGCGAAGAACTGAAAGCCATCATCAAAAACCCAGCGTCTTCTGATGAAGATCGCTGGAACGCACAACAGGCTCTGCAGCAGCTGCCACGTGATTCGTCACCAAGCCGTCTGCAGCGTCGTTGTCAGATGACAGGCCGTCCGCACGGCGTTTACCGTAAGTTCAAGCTGTCACGTATTAAACTGCGTGAAGAAGGCATGAAAGGTAACGTGCCAGGTCTGAAAAAAGCTAGTTGGTAAGCAATTCCCAACTCGTGTAGAATGCGCGCCTGATTTCAGGTGCGCTTCTCTTTACTCTGCCAAATCCTTGTTCTGCAATGCAGCTTGGATCGGCGGAGTATTGTCGTCTCAGGATTTTTTCCGGATGGGCATGGGGAGAGGGGCGCTGTACAACCGAGGAATATACAAATGAGTATGCAAGATACGTTGGCGGATATGTTCACCCGCATTCGTAATGCCCAGCAAGCTGGTCACACGAATGTAAGCATGCCGTCATCAAAAATTAAGAAGTCTGTGGCTCAGGTTCTCGAATCTGAAGGCTACATCGCTGGCTTCTCTGTCGATAGTGAGGTTAAGCCTACTATGACTATCGACCTGAAATACTACGAAGGCAAGCCGGTTATTGAGCGCATTCAGCGTGTTAGCCGTCCTGGTCTGCGTCAGTACCGTGGTACTACCGAGCTGCCTAAAGTAGAGGCTGGTCTGGGCGTTGCCATCGTTTCAACTTCGAAAGGCGTAATGACTGACCGCGCTGCCCGTGCTGCGGGTGTTGGCGGCGAAGTCATCGCGACCGTATTCTAAGGAGTTTATCGATGTCTCGCGTAGCAAAAGCTCCTGTCGCAATTCCAGCTGGCGTTGAAGTCAAGCTGGCTGACGACAAGATCACAATTAAAGGTAAGCAAGGTCAGCTTGAACTCGACGTTCACGCTTCTGTGGCAATCAGCCAGGAAGAGAACGAACTGAAGTTCGCGCCTAAGTCTGCCGACAAACAGGCTAACGCCCTCGCCGGTACTTTCCGGTCACTGGTTAACAACATGGTTACCGGTGTCAGCGTTGGTTTTGAGAAGAAACTGATTCTTCAGGGTGTTGGTTACCGTGCGAAAGCATCTGGTAAGACTCTGAATCTGTCACTGGGTTTCTCTCACCCTGTTGATTATGCACTGCCTGAAGGTGTAACTGCCGAAACCCCAAGCCAGACTGAAGTCGTTATCAAAGGTATCGACAA
>NZ_DDKU01000115.1:0-2512 GCF_002339775.1 Thalassolituus sp. UBA2590 | reverse complement strand
TCATCGTAATCGTAATAACCGGTACAACCGACCAGGTACTTGGCCGTATAGGTACGTGTTTCGCCGTCAACGTCCGAGGTTACAGTCCAGAGTTTTTCACGGCTGTTCCAGTCAGCGTTCTTAACCTTGTGTTTAAAGCGGATTTTCTCGTCGACTTTATTTTCAGTTGCAGCATCACGGATGTACTGGCGGATGTCACCGCCGTCGGCGATGCCCTTATCGCTGGTCCACGGTTTAAAGCGGTAGCCCAGGGTAAACATATCGGAATCAGAGCGGATTCCAGGGTAGCGGAACAGATCCCAGGTGCCGCCAATGGCGTCGCGGGCTTCCAGAATGGCAAATGACTTATCAGGGCACTTTTTTGTCAGGTGACAAGCTACCCCAATTCCGGAGAGTCCCGCGCCTGCAATCAATACGTCGAAATGTTCAGTTGCCATTTTTTTACTCCAATTATTATCTGACGCGGGCACTATCCGTTGTGTAGGTATCAAATAGTAGGGCAAAAGAAGACAAATTACGGGCAATCGTGACACTTATGGGCCATCCCCGGACTTGTGCTCCAGTACCGCTGGGGTTGTATTCAGAAGATTGGCCCCCATTTCAGATAGCAAAGCTTACGGGAGTTATACGTGCCTTTACTCTTTCTCTTTATTCTTGTTCCTATGGCCGAATTGGCCGTCCTGATCAAAGTTGGCAGTGCCATCGGCATACTGTGGACTTTTGCTCTGATCCTTCTCACCGCTCTGGTCGGTGTCACATTATTGCGTGCTCAAGGGCTCGCCACATTGATGCGTGCCAGTGAGCGTATGCAGCAGGGTAGCCTGCCGGCGCAGGAATTGGCTGAAGGTTTCTTATTAGCTCTTGCCGGTGCACTTCTGTTGACTCCCGGATTCATTACCGATGCCTTTGGCTTCAGTCTTCTGCTTCCCGGTGTGCGTGGAGTGATGGCGCAGTCGATCATGAAGCGATTCAAACCTCAGGTAATGAATCCATTCGAGCAGCCCGGCACTCAGGAGCCGTTCAATCAGCGTCACCAATCACAACGACCTCAGAAGGATGGCCGGGTTGGTGGTGATGTGATTGAGGGAGACTATAAACGCGAAGACTGAAACGCGAAAACTGAAGCGTGAAGATCGAAAAGCGACAAGAGTAAAAAATTTCATTTTGGGGTGTTGAAAACCAGATCACCACCCCAATAAAGAAAACCACACAGATTTTGGGGCCGCCTGATCAGCGAGCACGCTGACAGCGGGGTTTCATAACACGCAACTTATTTGCATATACATTGGAGAGAACTTCAAATGAAAATCCGTCCTTTACACGATCGCGTCGTAGTTCGTCGCAAGGAAGAAGAGCAAACCACTGCTGGTGGCATCCTGCTGCCGGGCGCTGCGGCTGAGAAGCCGAATCAGGGTGAAGTGGTAGCCGTCGGTAATGGCCGAGTTCTGGATAACGGTGATGTGCAGGCTCTGGCTGTAAACGTAGGGGATATCGTTGTGTTTGGTAAGTATTCAGGTTCCAACACAATCACTGTAGACGGCGAAGAACTGCTGATTCTCAACGAAAGCGAAATCTACGGTGTAATCGAAGACTAATTGTTATCCGTCTTCTGATACTTCAACTCAACGAATTTTAAGGAAACTACCATGGCAGCAAAAGAAGTTAAGTTTGGTAATGACGCCCGTTCAAAAATGCTCGACGGCGTAAATATTCTGGCTGACGCAGTAAAAGTAACACTGGGTCCTAAAGGCCGTAACGTCGTTCTGGATAAGGCTTTTGGTGGCCCGACCATTACAAAAGACGGCGTATCTGTAGCACGTGAGATCGAACTGGAAGATAAGTTCGAAAACATGGGTGCCCAGATGGTAAAAGAGGTTGCTTCGCAAGCGAACGATCAGGCGGGTGACGGTACAACCACCGCGACCGTACTGGCGCAGGCGATTGTTAACGAAGGTCTGAAAGCGGTTGCTGCTGGCATGAACCCAATGGACCTGAAGCGCGGTATCGACAAGGCGACTGCTGCGGTTGTTGAAGCGCTGAAAGCTCAGGCAAAACCATGCGAAGACAGCAAAGCCATCGCTCAGGTAGGTACTATCTCAGCAAACTCTGACGAGACCGTAGGTCGCATCATCGCCGAAGCGATGGAAAAAGTCGGCAAAGAAGGTGTTATCACAGTAGAAGAAGGCAAAGGCCTGACTGATGAGCTGGACGTTGTAGAAGGCATGCAGTTCGACCGCGGCTACCTGTCTCCGTATTTCATCAACAACCAGGAAAAAATGGTTGCTGAGCTGGAGAACCCTTTGCTGCTGCTGGTCGACAAAAAGATCGACAATCTGCAGGAGCTGATTCCGGTTCTCGAAAATGTGGCTAAATCTGGACGTCCGCTGCTGATCATTGCAGAAGACGTTGAAGGTCAGGCGCTGGCGACTCTGGTTGTGAACAACCTGCGCGGCACCTTCAAAGTGGCTGCAGTGAAAGCACCAGGCTTCGGTGATCGCCGTAAAGCCATGCT
>NZ_DDKU01000091.1:0-8631 GCF_002339775.1 Thalassolituus sp. UBA2590 | reverse complement strand
CGCCGGACTCAATCACAACGCGATCATTTTTCAATTCTCAGAAGAAGATGCTGTGCGCTATGCAGCGCCTGCCAAACGCTTCTGTTATCTGGTGCGCGCGCTCGGCATCAGTACCGCTGTCAGTCGTTTTGGCTGCGAGCTGGAGCCAATGCGCCTACTGCAACAGGTAGATATTGATTACGTGAAAGTCGACGGTTCATATATCCGCGAGATTGGCGGCGATAACGCTAACGGCAACAAAGCGTTGAAAGAGCTGCTAGGCGAGGTACACGAGGCAGGGAAAATCAGTATCGCCCCATTCATCGAAAATTCATCCACCGTGGCCAATATCTGGCACTACAGTGTTCACTTTATTCAGGGCTATTACGTTCAGGCGCCACAGGCGGATATGACGTATAACTTCTCAGAAGAATAAGCCAGAGCTTCTACATCAGTAGAAGCTCTGCTCTCTATAATGCGAGCTCGATAAAAGGACCTGGGAACTGGCTGAGCAGCACCCGCGCTTAATGAATATCGCGGTCGTGGTAACCAAGAAGATAAAGTAGCCCATCCAACCCCAGTGTTGAGATCGCATGTTTGGCGTTTTCACGTACCAGTGGCTTCGCACGGAACGCGATGCCAAGACCAGCCACCGATAACATCGGCAGATCATTCGCACCATCACCCACGGCGATGGTCTGCTCGAGGCGGATGCCCTCACGCTCGGCGAGTTCACGTAGTAGCTCAGCTTTACGCTGACCATCAACAACACGCCCGGTCACGCGCCCCGTCACGACGTTGCCTTCCATCTCAAGCTCATTCGCGTAGACGTAATCAATGCCCAGCTGAGACTGGAGATAACGCCCGAAATAGGTAAAGCCACCTGACAGAATCGCGGTTTTGTAGCCCAGCGCTTTCAGGTTACGGATCAGACGCTCAGCACCCTCTGTAACAGGCAGGCGCTCAGCAATGCCCTGCAACACGTCCCCACTCAGACCTTTCAATAGCGCAACCCGCTGTTCAAAACTCTGTGTGAAGTCGAGTTCTCCCTGCATTGCCCGCTCGGTGATTTCAGCCACCTGCTCACCTACGCCGGCGGCGTGAGCAAGTTCGTCGATCACTTCGGTTTCGATCAGGGTCGAATCCATATCGAAGCAGACAAGGCGACGGGTACGTCGGTACACATCATCTTCCTGGAAGGCGATATCAACGTTCAGATCGTTGGCGGCTTCCAGAAACTGCGCTCGCATGGCAGTCTGATTTGCTTCACCGCGAACAGAAAACTCGACACAGGCGCGGGTTGTCTCGCTTTGCTTATCCAGCGGGACACGGCCAGAAAGGCGACTGATCTGGTCAATATTGAGGTTGTGCTCGGCAGCAATAGAAGTCACGCGTGCGATAGCGTCGGCCTGAATGGTCCGCGCTAACAGCGTGATGATATGACGGGGTTTCCCCTGACCAGCGACCCAGTGCTCGTAGCTTTCAGGCGTCACCGGAGTGAACGAGACTGACAGCCCCATTTCGTGGATTCTGAAAAGTACGTCTTTCAGAACCGGAGCTGCTTCCGCCGTTGACGGGATGGCTGCCAGTATCCCTAACGAAAGCGAGTCGTGGATTTCGGCCTGACCGATATCCAGTACTGTCACTTCATACTGTGCAAGGATACTACTGATGGTCGCAGTAACACCGGGCTTGTCAGCACCGGTGATACGAATGAGCACTAATTCCGTCACGGAGGTCTCGCTTAATCTGCAGATCAGAGTTTGTCGGTGTCTGATTTCGCTGCGGCAACCACGGCACGCAGTTCTTCGATCAGTTCAACGGTCTCGTGTACAGACAGAGCACGCACGCGGTCAACACTCATCAGAAACAGACCTTTCTCAAGTTGTGCCAGTTTGTCCTGCAGAGACTGTTTCACATCACTCATGGTCATTCCTCATCTAAACTATATCTAAACTGTAATTTACTAGCTGTCATCCATCACAGAAGTCGTGTTCGGTGCTGGCGTTGCGACAAGCGCGGCATATAATACCATTAAAGTTATGGAAATTTAGAATTATCAGGACAGCCAATGCCCAATCTCCGCACATTCAGCGAAACACTCAACACCAGCCAGCGCGCTGGTCTACTGGCAGCGGTCATGGTCCTGATTGCGGGCATCGTACTGAGCGCTCTCGCCTATACCGAGGTACGCAGTTACGCCCACCAGCAACTCACTTCAGAAAACACGCGTCAGCTGCAACATCTCGGTGCATTACTGACTCCAGCATTAGTGCGGGACGACCGGATTACCCTGAACCTGACCCTGAGTGAGTGGGACGCCGGTAATGCTATGCCTGCCATTCGTGTGCTTGACCGCGAAGGCAAGCCAGCAGCCAGTGCCGGGCGTATTAACGCAGAACTGACCATGATGCCCGTCGAGATCCGCCAGGACGGTACTCTTTATGGCTCACTGGAAGGTTATACAACAGATGCTCCGGCGCAGACAGCAGCGACACGAGTGGCTTCGCAAAGTCTGCTGGTCACTGCAGCCCTGAGTCTGATTGCGGGCCTGGCGGGCTGGATGCTAAGTGAGAAGTACGCACGCTACCTACGCCAGCTGCGAACGAAACTCAGCGGCTGGCGCGATGGTGAAGAGCTGACCCTACCGATGGGGCCGGGAGACCCAGACCTGCAGTCACTGCACTCCGTTCTGGGCGACATATCCAAACGTGAGCAACAACGTCGCGCGGTTGAGGTTGCTCTCGGGCAGTTCATGGGCAATGAAGACACCCCATTCCCTGACCCGATGAAGTACTACGACTGCGCCATGCTTTTTATTGAGATTCAGGACCTTGAACTACTTCAGCAACGTCTCAGCGCTGAAGAGCTGACCACCACGCTGAATCAATATCATCGCCTGCTCTCTCAAGCCGCTAAGCTCTACAACGGTAAAGTTGACCGCTACCTCGGTGACGGCGTCGTTATGCTGTTTGGCGTACCCGGCCGGGACCGCAATGCCGCCATGCACTGCCTGTATGCGGCGCGCCTGTTTACCAGCCTGGTTAATCACCTGCACGAAACGAGCTCTGGGGTACTTCCGCTTGAGTTTAACGTTGCAGCTCACTGGGGCCCGGTACTTATGGCGCCTCTTCAGGATGGCGTGTCGACTCAATACAGCCTGATTGGCGATGCTGTGCACTGGGCATACCACCTGGCGGCCCAAAGTGAAGAACGCCGGATCATTGCCAGCCAGACCTTGATAGAAATGCTTGAAGACGGCCACGATATCATCTGGAGCGAGGGGCCGAATATTCGTGACCTGCATGGTGGCGTGCAGCCAACCTACTGGCTTAACCAGCTACCAGAGAAAACAGAATCTCTGATTCAGCGCCAGATGAAACACATCACCAGTATGACTGAAAGCGCCTGACCACCAGCACCTCACTTACCGACGGCGCATCTGCTCCTGCAACTCTGCCATACGTTGCAGGACACCAATCCCCTCAAGATAGTTACCTTCAGGCGCGCACTGATGCGCCATCATCAACACAGCCTCAAGTGTGCTGACGCCGCCTTCCACCTGACTGGTACGGAGGTATTCAGACGGTCCATCCGGGCTGAGCGAGACTCGTGGAAGCGATAACAACCAGGGATTAAGTAACGTTAAGCGCCGGACTTTGCGCCAGGTACCGTCGAGAACCAATACCGTATGAATGGCTTGCGCATCTGCTTCGGTTGAGCGTTCGTCCGATGGGTAGAGGAGCGCAACACCAGCGTCTGCTAGCGTCCCGAATACTTCTTCAAAGGTAAATTGATCGCCAATTTTCAGCTCACACCCCTTGATACTGCGTTCGAGTAAGGGCGCTGTGGACAATGGATGCTTAGCTTCGTCCGGGTCCTGCCAGATCACTAAACGGAACGGCAGCTCATAATGAATCAGATGGCTGCAGAGGCAGACCTTCTCTGGCCTCCCACAGCCATCACAGACCGACCTGCTCATCGCAGCCTCATCAAAGCTTTACCCACGTTCGAGCAGAGGTTGCAGGAAGCGCCCGGTATGTGAGTGCTCCATCGCACCGATATCTTCAGGAGTACCTTCACCGATAATCAAGCCGCCCTTCGAACCACCTTCGGGGCCCAGATCAACAATCCAGTCGGCGGTTTTAATAACATCGAGGTTGTGTTCAATCACTACCACGGTATTACCGTGATCACGAAGACGATGCAGAACAACTAACAGCTGTTCGATATCATGGAAATGAAGGCCGGTGGTTGGCTCATCCAGAATGTAAAGTGTCTTACCGGTATCCCGCTTTGACAGTTCTTTCGCTAACTTAATACGCTGCGCTTCACCACCGGACAACGTGGTCGCCGCCTGACCGAGGCGAATATAACTGAGACCGACATCCATCAGTGTCTGAAGCTTACGTGCCACTGCCGGGATAGCATCAAAGAACTCACGCGCATCTTCGACCGTCATATCCAGCACCTCATGAATATTCTTACCCTTGTAGCGGATATCCAGAGTTTCGCGGTTGTAACGCTTACCTTTACAGACATCACACGGCACATAGATATCAGCCAGGAAGTGCATTTCGACTTTGATCACACCATCACCCTGACAGGCCTCACAGCGTCCGCCTTTCACATTGAAAGAAAAACGTCCGGCTTTATAACCACGTGAGCGCGCTTCCTGTGTTCCGGCGAATATTTCACGAACCGGAGTGAATATCCCGGTGTAAGTCGCAGGGTTGGAGCGCGGAGTACGACCAATCGGAGACTGATCAATATCCACCACTTTATCGAGCTGATTGAGACCCGTAATACTTTTATGCTCCGACGGCTTCAGCGTGGTTGCACCGTTCAGTGCTGTCGCAGCCAGCGGGTATAAAGTGCGGTTAATCAGGGTTGATTTACCCGAACCGGAAACTCCTGTGATACATGTCATCAGCCCCAGAGGAATGGTCAGATCAACACTGTTCAGGTTGTTGCCGTTAGCGCCTTTTAACGTCATGACTTTTTTCTTGTCATATGGCGTGCGCTTTTCCGGAAGAGCGATGGCCCGTTTGCCGCTGAGATATTCACCCGTAACCGAGTTTTTGTTTTTCATCACCTGAGCAGGCGTGCCTTGCGCAATCACTTCACCGCCATGCACACCAGCACCCGGACCAATATCGATCAGATGGTCAGCGCTGCGAATTGCATCTTCGTCGTGTTCGACAACGAGCACGGTATTCCCCAGATCACGGAGGTGGAACAGGGTTTTCAGCAAACGATCATTGTCACGCTGATGCAGACCAATGGAAGGTTCATCAAGAATATACATCACCCCAACGAGACCAGCACCAATCTGAGAGGCCAGGCGAATCCGCTGAGCCTCACCACCCGAGAGCGTGTCTGAGCTGCGGTTAAGTGTCAGATATTCGAGGCCGACATTGACCAGAAACTGCAGACGATCACGAATTTCTTTCAGGATTTTTTCAGCAATTTCACCTTTATGGCCATCCATCTGAAATTCTGAAAAATAGTTATGAGCATCTTCGACCGGCATGCTGGTGCAGGCATGAATGGTTTTATCGCCCACAAAAACGTTACGGGCCTCACGTCGCAGACGTGAACCATCACACGCAGGGCACGGCTGAATGCTCAGGTACTTAGACAATTCCTCAAGCACCATCTGAGAGTCGGTTTCGCGGTAACGCCGCTCAAGGTTTGGCAGCACCCCTTCAAACGGGTGAGATTTGCTGACGCGATCACCACGGGAATTCACGTAAATAAATTCGATTTTTTCATCACCAGAGCCACGCAGTATTGCATCGCGATGTTCAGGCTTCAGGTCTGCCAGAGCCGTATCAATATCAAAGCCATAATGATCCGCCACTGAACACAACATCTGATAGTAATAAACGCTACGACGGTCCCAGCCGCGAATCGCGCCTTCGCCCACACTCAGAGAATCATCGTGTACGACGCGGTCAGGGTCGAAATACTGTTTCACACCCAGACCATCACACGTCTGACAGGCACCGGCCGGGTTGTTAAATGAAAAGAGACGAGGCTCCAGCTCTGAAAGGCTGTAACCACAGTGCGGACAGGAAAACTGAGAAGAGAACATCATGGGTTCTTTCTCTGGCGCATCCATATCAGCGACCAGCACCAGACCACCACTGAGTTCGAGACAGGTCTCGATGGATTCTGACAGGCGCTGCTCAATACCTTCTTTGACTTTAAAACGATCTACCACGACCTCGATCGTGTGCTTTTTGCGCTTATCAAGGTCGGGAGTATCATCGAGGTCACACACAGTGCCGTCTACACGAACACGAATAAAACCCTGTGCACGCAGGCTTTCAAATACATGCAGGTGCTCACCTTTTCGATCCCGGATTACAGGCCCGAGAATCATGCATTTACTGTCTGCGGGTAGCAGCATAATTTCATCAACCATCTGGCTCACAGTCTGAGCTTCCAGAGGCACATCATGATCCGGGCAGCGCGGCGTTCCGACACGCGCAAACAGCAGACGTAGGTAATCGTAGATTTCGGTGACAGTACCAACGGTCGAGCGAGGATTATGAGAGGTCGATTTCTGTTCAATAGAAATCGCCGGAGATAAGCCTTCAATCAGATCGACGTCGGGCTTTTCCATCATCGACAGGAACTGGCGAGCATAAGTAGATAGTGACTCAACGTAGCGCCGCTGCCCTTCAGCGTACAGAGTGTCAAACGCCAGAGAGGATTTGCCCGAGCCACTGAGACCCGTGATTACCACGAGCTTATCCCGTGGAATATCAATATCGACGTTTTTGAGGTTGTGTGTACGTGCGCCGCGAACGAGAATTTTATCCATGTGGAGCTTTCACTACCTGAGTCAAAACCCCCATTGTAAAGCAAGGCGAAGACGGGTTCAGCCGCTTTTACTGTGAATTATCCTGTTGCTTCTGCTTCTTCCTTGTCATGCAGCTCGTGCATATTTTCTTTTGCCCAGTTCACCGCCTGAATTCGGTTGGTCACGCCGATTTTCCGGAACAGGTTATAAACGTGAGTTTTTACCGTATGCATGCTGACGTTGAGTTCATCAGCCACTTCAGCGTTTGTCGCCCCTGTTGCCGTCAGGCGCAGTATCTGCTTTTCACGACGAGTGAGAATACCGGCAAAGCCGGTGGCGTTTTTAGGGCGCTCGCGGGTTCTCTCAAGAAAAGCCGCCATGAGATGGCGTGGTAGCCAGAGCTCGCCGAGAAACAGACTTTCAATGCCTCGACACAACTGGCTGTGGGTCGTACCGATGTAGAATAGACCATTCAGTTTAGGCCAACTTATCAGCTGTTCGGAGGGGTGTCGTTTCGCCACATTAAATACGGCAATACCAACATCGGCTTGCAGGTCATGAAGACAATCCACCAGCTCGCGGATACGTTCTGGAGCTGCGCTCCCGGAATCAATCAAAGCAATCACTCTGTCTGCTTCGAATTCCCACTCTGCCCGCCAGTGACGAACATCTATCAGCTGACACTCAATACCTGTGTTCTGATGAACATTGCCGATCAGTATCGAGTTCTCAAGGTTTGTCTGACCAAAAAGAAGTATTCTTCGTTCGATGGCAGGTGATCTCTGGTCCATAAAGTCTCTCCATGTACTTTCGCCCAAGCTAGTCGCTTCCGTCTTGGTATATCCCTTATACCCCTAAAGGAGTTTACCGCAATCAGACTAAGATGGTAATGGGATTTGGCGTCATCAAGACTCCCCCTCCAGCGCCGACAATCTGGTAGACTAGCCGCCCTGTTTCACAGTTATCGATTGGCCGCACAGTGACCCCAGATAAAACCGAACAACGCGCCGTGATCTCCCTCGCCTCACTATACGCTCTTCGTATGTTGGGCCTGTTCATGGTTCTGCCCGTCATGATGCTCGAAGGCGAGCAACTGGAAGGTGCAACACCTCAGTTGCTGGGGCTGGCTATGGGCGTATACGGCCTGACCCAGGCGCTGTTACAGATCCCTGCCGGCGCACTCTCCGATAGGATTGGCCGCAAGCCTGTCATCATCGGCGGTTTGCTGATCTTTGCCCTGGGCAGCGTTATCGCGGCCACCTCAGACAGTGTCTGGGGAGTGATCATAGGGCGCGCATTGCAAGGCGGTGGCGCTATCGCCAGTGCGATTATGGCCCTGGTCACTGACCTGACTCGCGAAGAGCACCGGATGAAAGCCATGGCTTCCATTGGTGCCAGTATCGGCCTATCCTTCTCCGTCGCTCTCATACTCGGGCCCTGGCTGGCTTCCTTCGGTGGCCTTCACCTGATTTTTGCTGTCACCGCAGTACTGGCCATCGGCGGCGTTCTGGTTACTCTTTGGGTTATTCCAGCTCCCCCGGCCAAACAGCACAGAGACGCCAGCGCGGCACTCCCTGTCATTATCGAACAACTTAAAAATCGCCGCATGTGGCCCCTGAACCTGGGGATTTTCTTACTCCATGCTCTGATGGTCGCTATTTTCGTCGCTATCCCTGCTCAATTGGTTGAAGCAGGTCTGACGGCGGATCACCACAGCTGGCTATACCTGCCCGTACTGCTGGTCGCCTTTGTCTTGATGGTGCCACTCATCATCATTGCCGAGAAACGCCAACGCATGAAGGGTGTCGTTATTACAGGCGCACTGATCATTGCTGCCGCAC
>NZ_DDKU01000061.1:0-4683 GCF_002339775.1 Thalassolituus sp. UBA2590 | reverse complement strand
CCGCCGAGACATTGCGGCTGGCGGCGAGGGGGCTCCTCTCGTACCCGCATTTCATCAGGTTGCGATGCAAGCGCATCAACCATGCGGCGTACTCAACATCGGCGGCATCGCCAACCTGACCCTGGTAAACCCGGACCCGAATAAAACTCTTGGGTTTGACACTGGCCCAGGGAACGCATTAATGGATGAATACTGCAAGGCCATGACAGGTTGCAGCTGTGATGCAGAAGGAACCTCTGCTGCCAGGGGAACGATTATTTCTGAACTGCTTGAACAGTGGTTGCAACATCCCTATTTTTCGGAAGAGCCCCCCAAAAGCACTGGCCGTGAGCTGTTCAACCTGAAGCAGCTTCAGATTCCCGAACAGTATCCCGCTGATAATGTTCTTGCCACGCTCGCAGAGCTGACAGCCACCAGCATAAGTAGCGCAATCAAGCGTTATGCGCCTGAACTTCAGGATCTTTATGTTTGTGGTGGAGGACTGAAAAACAGTCACCTGATGAACCGCATCCGAGCCAACCTGCCTCAGATGAATGTTCAGTCAACAGAAGCTGCTGGGGTACACCCTGACTGGATGGAAGCTATCGCTTTCGCCTGGCTAGGCTGGAGAACGTTAAATCACCTGAGCGGTAACCTGCCTGCAGTTACCGGTGCTCAGGGGGAAAGGATTCTTGGAGGAATCTACCCGGCCGGCGCGGGTGAAAACAATCAGAAGTAAGCGTAGCCCGCGCTCTCAAGGCGCTTACTTTCCTGATCTGCTGATGATACGCCCTCGATGAAGGGGGGCAGGTCGGTCAGTTCTATACCTCGCTGGCCCGTCCAGTGACGGCAGACTTTGACATCAATGATATTAAAAGCATCCAGACGCGCAGCAAGATCAACCAGAGCTTTGTTGTCGCGATAGTTGTCGCGTTTGAAAAGTTCGATTTCATCCCCCGACAAAACCAGCATTACAGGCTCTCGAGTGCGGTAAACATCCTGCCCTGAGGCAATTTTTTCTGCACGCTGGAGTAAAGCGAGCATTTCGTCTGCAGAGTGTTCCTGTATCCGGGCCTGGAACAATGCCGGAATGCCCTCTGTAGATGCAGGGATTACCTCGGCTGTAACGTCACCTTCCTGTACAGCTTCAACAGGAGCAACCACTGAATTATCGATGGCTGGTGCAGACGTTGTTTCCTGAAGACCTTCGTTAGCGAGACTGGATAAAGAATATGAGGCTAGTAAAGCAGTTAATACAATTCGCATGGGAACCTCCCTGATGCGTATCAAGTCAGATTGCGAATGACGAACCACAACCACATGTAGAAGAAGCGCCCGGGTTCGACACCGCAAAACGCGACCCTTCCAGTCCTTCCTGATAGTCAAGCACTGACCCAACGAGGTAACCGTAGCTTAGTGAGTCTACAAGTACCCGTACGCCTTCTTTTCCGATGAGGGCGTCATCCTCTGCCTGTTCATCATCAAAGGTGAAACCGTACTGGAAACCTGAACAACCACCACCAGTCACAAACACCCTCAGGCACAGCTCATCATCACCCTCATCTTCGAGAAGGTCACGAATTTTTTCTTCCGCTGCTTGCGTCAACTCAATCGGCGCGGCCTGCTGAACTGCTGTCATAATTACCTTGGAAAAGATGTCTTGGATAAGTCTTGTAGGATTATCTGCTTAACCGAGTGATTTAGTCAACTTTTGCCACTTCTGGCTGAGAAACGCCAGTGTCAGCTTTAGCTGAACCGGAGCCATGAATCAATTGGCCATTCACCTGCGCCCCTAATACCATTTCCATTGATGCGTAGTGGACATTGCCTGTAATGCGGGCTTTTTTCGCCAATTCAATATAGTCATAGGCATGGATATCTCCACATACCTCACCATTGACGATCACATTAGGTGCGGTAATCCGCCCTTCAACACGCCCCTTATCGCTGATACGTACCGACGCCTTAGAGCCCGGCTCGGCTATCAGGTTGCCCTTCAGGACACCATCGATCTGAATGGCGCCTTTCACTGCGATATCACCGCGGATTTCAGTGCGAGCCGAAATCACTGTATCAAAATCTATATGGTTGTTGGTCTTAGCACTGAACATCAGGCCTCTCCCTCGGAATTCCAGTTTCGGGTTTCTTCTACCCTTTGTGAGTTCTGCCCGCGTGACTGCATAACTACCTGTAGCTGTTGTGGGATAAAACCATCTGGCAGATTCAGCACACCTTTGAGTTCCTGAAAATAACGGAAGCGGAATGGTATACCCAGTTCACTGATATTTTCATCCAGATCCCGGAGGGCGATAACTTCCTGCTCGCCGGATCGCAAACCAATCACATTGACTGCGACCTCACCCTGAACATAATTCGTGTTATCGACAACCTGAGTCATCATAACGGCATAGCTGTACTGATTTGCATTAATTGCATCGAGGTCAATCCGGCTGATACGTAAGCCTTTATCGGCGCTACCGGGCGCCATGATACCCTTGTAGAACGCAACTTCCTGCTCAAGCACGGAAACCTGATCCTTCAGACTTTTTACGGTTTCACGGAAACCATCCGCAGCTTGCCGGTCAACTTCGCCGCCCTTCTCGAGCACTGCCACGCGCTGACTTAAATCTTCAATGGTTTTCTCGCTGGTGCGCAAACCGTCTTTAAGGTAACCGTTCTCTTCTTTGAGTACTTTCATCTGCGTGTAGCTATCGAAGTACCCGTAGAGATAACCTCCACCTGCGGTCATCAGAATAAGAATGGCGAGCCAGAAAGCCCGCCGGAAGCGATAACCTTTCGCCCGACGAACAATGACCAACTCATCCTGAACACTGCCTTCAACTACTGCCATGCTCTACCTCCAGAAACGCTCGTTAAGGCATCAGAGCAACGTGTTGCAGGCCCATGTTTTCTTCAAGACCAAACATAATATTCATACATTGCACCGCCTGGCCGGATGAACCTTTAACAAGGTTATCAATCGCAGACAGCACGATGACCTGACCGGTATCTTCGTGATAATGCAGTGCCAGGCGACAGAGATTGCTGCCCTTCACGCTTCTGGTCGCTGGCTGACTACCTGCTGGAAGTACGTCGACGAATGGTTCATCAGCATAACGCTCTTCGTAGATTTTCTGCAGATCTTCAATCTTCTGCCCCGGTACCTGAGCATAAAGCGTTGCCAGGATGCCCCGAATCATAGGCGCAAGGTGAGGCGTGAAGGTGATGTTAATGTCTTTTCCACCCGCAGCCGCTTTCAGCTCCTGACGTATTTCTGGCAGGTGACGGTGTCCGGATGTGCCGTAAGCCATAAAGCTGTCGGCCGTTTCAGCAAACAGCGAACCGACTTTCGCACCGCGCCCGGCACCACTAACGCCCGTTTTACAGTCAGCGATCAGTAGCTGGTCTTCGATCAGTCCCTGCTCAATCAGTGGTATCAAACCCAGTTCGACAGACGTTGGGTAGCAACCGGGACAAGCAACAAGGCGTGCTTTGCTGATGTCACTCCGATAGACCTCAGGCAAACCGTATACAGCTTCTGGGAGAATACCCGGTGCGCCATGCTCCTGGCCGTACCATTTTTCCCATGTCGGGACGTCTTTTAAACGGAAATCCGCAGACAAATCGACAACGCGAGCACCTGAGTTCAGCACTTCTTCTGCAAGAGCATGCGCAACACCATGAGGCGTTGCAAAAAATACGACGTCACATTCACCCAGCGCATCGGCATCTGGTACGGTAAAGGCGAGGTCGGTATACCCGCGGAGATTAGGGTACATATCATCGACCCGGACACCCTCTTCACTGCGCGATGTAATCACTTTCAACTCAGTTTCTGGGTGGTGCACGAGAATACGCAACAGTTCTACACCGGTATACCCAGTGCCGCCAACGATGCCAACCTTAATCACAGACAATCTCCGAAGTAGTCTAGTAGTGCTCTTGTATGCCTCCGCCACAGAATGCTATTGAACAAAGAGTATTTTATGGCGCAGGAAAGCGGCGCCCGGAGGGTGTTTCCAGCCGTGCCGCAAAGATGAGTATAATAGCGGGTATTCCGCACTCTTCACACCATAAGGCCAGAAAGGAACCGTCAATAGTGACCCCGTTACGCCAACTCTGGCAAAACATGATCACACTGTCTGACAACCAGATTGGATTAGCTGGCCTGGCGCTATTAACCGGACTTGTCAGTGCAGGCCTGATTACACTCTTCCGCCTGGCAATTGAGCTTCCCCTCGTCGCTTTCTTTCCGATTGGCTCCGCCGAGAATTTCGAAGGCATGTCGCAGGAAGTGCGTTCACTGCTTCTTCTAGGTGGCGGCGCCCTGCTGATTCTGTTGTTTTATTGGGTTCCACAAGAACGGCGCAGTATGGGCGTAACCCACGTTCTGCTTAGGATGGAGCGACATCAGGGATACATGCCCGCCCGCAACATTATTCTGCAGTGGATTTCTGCAGTGATTGCTTTGGTCAGCGGACACAGTGTTGGCCGTGAAGGACCGGCGATTCACATAGGTGCAGGCACGGGAAGTCAGATCGGACAACACACCGAATTAGCCCATCATCGCTTACGTATTCTCGCGGCGGCTGGCGTCGCCAGTGCGATTTCCGCTTCTTTTAATACACCGATGGCAGGAGTCATTTTTGCTATGGAGGTTGTACTTCTGGAGTACAGCATCCGCGGTTTTATTCCGATCATCCT
>NZ_DDKU01000102.1:0-4310 GCF_002339775.1 Thalassolituus sp. UBA2590 | reverse complement strand
TTCATCTGCTCTTCAATCACCTGAGTCACAGAGTTCTCAACGGCTTTCGAAGACGCACCAGGATAGTTCGCAGTGATCTGAACTTCGGGTGGCGCCACCTGTGGATACTGCTCCACAGGCAGGTTGATGATCGACAGGGTACCCGCCAGCATCAGAATGATGGCGATTACCCAGGCGAAAATCGGGCGATCAATAAAGAAACGAGCCATAAATTATCAACCCTCAGCCGACGATTGTGCGGATGCTTTTTCAGCGTTGACGTCTACTGGCGTCACCGGTATCCCAGGGCCAATTTTCTGCAGGCCGTCGACAATTAGCTTATCTCCAGCCTTCAGACCAGACTTAATTAACCAGCTACCGCCCACGGCTTTCTCAGTTTTCACCGTGCGCTTCTCAACGATATTGTTCTCACCAATCACCAGCGCAGTGGCAGAACCGTTAGGCTGACGGGAAATGCCTTTCTGAGGAACGACAATGGCATTTTCACGCTCGCCCTGAGGCAGACGCGCACGAACAAACATGCCCGGCAGCAACGCACCATCAGGATTTGGAATCAAAGCGCGCAGAGCGACAGTACCTGTCTGTTCATCCACTGCGTATTCAGAAAACTGCAGAGTGCCTTTGTGTGGGTACACGGTACCGTCAGGGAGAGCCAGCTCGACGGTTGCCTGATCTTTACCGGTTGTGATCAGTTCGCCACTGGCCATCGCCGCACGCAGACTGCGTAGCTCTTCATAAGACTGAGTTAAGTCCACATAAATTGGGTCAAGCTGGCGGATCGTCACCAGCGCTGCTGCCTGATTCGCGGTGACCAGAGCACCTGCGGTCAGTGACGAACGACCGATACGACCGTTAATCGGCGCCTTGATCGTAGTGTATTCAACATTGATTCGAGCCGTATCCAGACGTGCCTGAGCTGCCGCCACCTGAGCTTCGGTGACAGCAAGGTTCGCGTTCGCATCCTCAAGCTCCTGCTGGCTTACTGCTTCAGACTTACTCAGTTTGTCGTAACGGCCATCAGTAAGCTTCGCCAGTTCCCGGTTCGCTTGCGCATTCGCCAGGTCGGCTTCAGCACTGGCCAGTGCTGCCTGGTAAAGCTTGTCGTCCAATTGATATAGAGGCTGACCCGCCTTTACCCGATCCCCTTCCTTGAACAGGCGCTCTTCAATAATGCCTGTTACCTGCGGACGAACTTCAGCAACCTGATAAGGCGTTGTCCGGCCCGGCAACTCGTTCACCAGGGTAAACGGCTGTGCAGTTACTTCCACATATCCAGCCTGAGGCGGCGGCATCTGCCCACCACCGGCGGCTTGTTGGCCAGACTGCTCACCACAGGCAGCCAGAATAAATGAAACCGTCAGCGCAGCTGCTGGTAAACGGAATGATGTACGCATGAGTAACCTCAGTCTGGTGGTACTTTAAAGGGCACAATATACATACATGCACGAATGTATGTATAGTGTGAAACAGTGAGTTGTCATTCGTAGTACAGTGAGCCCGCCATGCCCCGCCGCACCAAAGAAGAAGCCCAGCAGACCCGCGAGACCCTGATCGAAGCGGCTGAAGTTGTCTTCCACCGCAAAGGCGTCTCAGCATCCTCATTGAACGACATCGCGAAAGAAGCGGGTGTGACACGCGGAGCCGTCTACTGGCATTTCAAAAACAAACACGACATTTTCCAGGCCATCGTCGATCGTCTATTGGCTCCACTCGATGCCTTACACGACCAGATAGAAGACCCTTCGGAGCCTGATCCACTCAGCCGTTTCCGCGAGTTACTTGAATACCTTACTCTAGAAATCGCCCGTGATCCACGGCGCCGCCGCGGGTTTGAAATAGCATTTCTGAAATGCGAGCAGACCGAGGCCAATGCGGTGCTGAACGAGCGTCATCGCCAGAACTATCTGGATGGGTCAGAACGGATAAGAAAAGCTTTGGAAGCAGCCGTAAACAAAGGGCAGCTTCCGGCGGATCTGGACATTGAGCGCGGCGTTGCACACCTTCATATTCAGCTCACCGGAATTATCTACCTCTGGCTGGTACTGCCAGACGTAATCGATTTTAAGAAAGAAGCCCTCCACATGATCGACAGCTTCTTTTTGACGATTAAGCAGAATTTTGGCTCTCACTCCCAAGGCGACAATGAAAGCCAATAAGGGATTCAGGCCTTAGCCGCAGAAGCGCTCTTCAGGTACACCCAGGCAAAGAACACCATAAACACGGCGTCGTTCAAGCCATAGATGCTGTAGAAAATCCCCGCAAAGAGATCCTGTTCATACACCGCCTGCAAATTGTCTCTACTGAACCATGTCAGCCAGCAAACAACGTAGACCAGTTTTTCAACTGCAAAGGCTCCTGCGATCCAACGCAAATTGCCCGGCGTAAAAGCGGCCCCCAAATACGCCAGCCCCCAGACCATGATCATGATCAGACCGAAAGACGACATAACCACAGGGTCGGCTTCCATTAAGGCTGTATTCGTCAGGCCCTTTGAAAAAATAAGAACACCACTGATGTTAGCAATGGCAGCGGCGATAAAGCCTTGCTTAACCAACGAAGGATTCAACATTTAATTATTCCTGACGTTCCTTCAGTTTTTCTTGTGCGCGTTGCATCAATTTTATGCCCCACTCCTGACCAACCATCATGGATTCCTGCATGATCAGCGGCTGCACTTTGATCATTTTCTGACCTACATCTGACTGCAGAAACTTCAGCTGTGCATCGACATCCGCCTGAGTGAGGTGCTTCTGATAGATCGGGATCACCATATTTTCCAGCTCGTCGCCATCGACCTGGCTTGCAAATTCCTCCCATAAAGCCTCAGGTGCATCCGGCACCATACGCTTCATGGAAGGTATCATCTGCTCCATCATCTGCGTGGCCATATTACCCGCGCCGGTTACCTGAAGAAGCTCTTTAACGCTCTCACTGCTGGGGGCCTCTGCCCACGAAGTCGCAGAAATAATGAACATCAGGCCCGTGAGAAAAGTTAACTTAATTGGTTTCATGCGATAGTCCTTCAACAAATGAAGGCCTATGCTAATCCCATTGCGGAGCAAAGTCAGGGTCAATTTTACGGTCGCCCCGATCAAGCTTGCCGATTGCGATCATGTCTTCAGCATCAAGCTGTAAACCGTGACTGTTGAAGTTATCTTTCAGGTGATCTTTATTGGTCGATGCAGGAATGGTCATCAAACCGTTCTGTAACTGCCATGAAATAGCAACGTTTGCAGGGCTGACGCCATGCTTGTCAGCAATACGTACGATCTCAGGGTCAGAGAGAACCTCACCCACGTAGAATGGGTTATAGCCCGTGACCTTAATATCATTAGAAGCACAGAATGCGCGCAAATCATGGTTCTGAAGATACGGTTGTACTTCCACCTGATTCACATACAACTCGCCTGCCGGAAGAATACGCAGTGCATCTTTTAGCTGAGCGATAGTAAAGTTTGATACACCGATGTGCTTTGTCAGCCCCTGCTGCTTCGCTTTTAAAAGCTCGCTTAGGTACTCATCCATTGGTGCATTATCTTCTGGCGATGGCCAGTGAATCAGTAAAAGATCCACGTAATCCACAGACAGCTTTTCAAGGCTTTCCTTCACACTGGGTATAAATCCGGTCCGGTTCAGATGACTGTTCCAGACCTTAGTCGTCAGAAAGAACTCGTCACGCTCTAATTCAAAATCAGCGAGTGCGGAACCCACTTCAGATTCGTTATCGTAAATCTGAGCGGTGTCGATGTGGCGGAACCCCACATCAAGAGCGTCAGTAACTGCCTGATACGCGGTTTCGCCCTTCAGACGAAAAGTGCCCAACCCCAGAGAAGGAATATTTTTCATTACGCTACCTCATTATTAAAAACACAATAAGTCCGATAACGGAGAGGCTCCTAAGTTCGCAACATCTGTAAATGAGGCATAAAAAAAACCGGCCCTCGTGAGGCCGGTTTTAATTGCTCCCCGGTAAGGTCGCAATGTTCCTAAATTCATAGTGAAGAGCGTGAGCTTCGACAGATTGTATAAATCGACTACTGAGGGCAGTTCAGTCACGGCGCTGGTTTCGATGCTCTGCAATCTGTTCGATGATTGAACGAGGCGTGAGCTTCGACGTGTAGTTCACCTACACGAGAAACCAGCAACAAAGAATGAACAACCTCAGGCAGCAATGAAATCGACGACTGAGGCAGGCTGATCAAGGCGTATTGAGCGACGCTTAGTTCACCTAAGCGAGCGAGATACAACAAAGAGCAGCCAACTTCAGTGGGCGATTTTTACATCATGCCGCCCATACCGCCCATTCCACC
>NZ_DDKU01000104.1:472-10100 GCF_002339775.1 Thalassolituus sp. UBA2590 | reverse complement strand
GGCCTGCAACCAGGGGCACCAATAGTGCTGTGCGGAAGTTATTCAAGGTTCACTCCTCTGGGTCCATGCGCGAGCATTGACGTGCGAGAACAAGTGACTGGAGCTGATCGGGGTTTGGAGTACGAGCCCGGCAAACAAAAGCCACTGTTTTTCTTATTATTTTCTTACTTGTCCGCGGGGTCTAAAACGGCCACACGGAGTAAGACCCGTATTGGGTAGATGGTATTAGATCGTCTTTCCAATAACCATCTGACAAATGTATCAATACATGCCACCCACTCCTTTTGTGACGAGCGCACGTCAGTAGATATTCCCTAACTGCTTGATTCAACAACTTTTCTTTAGCATTACTTTATGAAGTAAAGTGTAAGTAAGGATAACCGCAATGGCGGGCGATGTAGCATAACTGACAACACTCTCATCAGGCCAAGACTGGTCAACTTGTCATCTTTTCGGCCACAGGATAATTCAACTTCCCCCCTCTGAAGCGTATCATCCCCACAAACTATCAGGATTCATTCAGATTCATGCCTCAACTGACCACCTCCGAAGACTTTCTGCTCGCCGCCAAACACGCTGAAATTGCAGCGCTTCAACAACTGCAGGTGAATTGCCGCCTGGTGGGTCGGGTAACGGAACTCATTCACGAACTTCAGCGTGAACGTGGTCTGTCCAACATTTATCTTGTGTCCGACGGACAGCGCTACGCGCAGCAGCGAGCCGATGAACTCGAAGTCACCGGCATTGCCCAGAAGCAGTTCCGGCAGACGCTTACGGAACTCAGTGAAAGCGACTCTCTCTCCCACTCAACCCGACTATTGAGTAGTCTGGCGTTTGTTATTCAATGCCTTGAAGGAATAGACGCACTGCGAGCACAGGTAACCGCGCGCAAAGTGTCGGCCACTGAGAACACCGCACTTTACAGCCGCTTGATTACTGGGCTGCTGACGGTGATATTTGAAGCGGCTGATATCGCCGATGACCCGGAGATCACGCGCGCGCTGGTTGCGCTCTTTAACTTTGTTCAAGGTAAAGAATATGCGGGCCAGGAACGTGCGATGGGATTAATCGGCTTCACCAGTGGGAGCTTCAGCAATGCCCTTCAAGATAAAGTGCACGAGCTACTCGATGCGCAGGAACGCTGCTTCGGTATTTTCACCGAATTCTCTGCCAGTGTTCCTAAAGCGCGCTGGCATCAACTTGAGAGCTGTGAGCCAACGGCTGAACTGGAACGTCTGCGTAAGATGATTGAGCGCTATCGTGCTGATGATGCCTTGCCGACCTCCATCAGTGAAGTCTGGTATGAGGTAGCGACACGCCGTATTGATGAAATGCAGAGCATCGAACTCGATATGACCGGCGACCTGATGAAACTCTGTGAAACCAAAATTAATTCTGCCGAAGAAGACCTGAGGCTCCACCGGGAACACCTGAAGGATCTGGCAGAAGTCAGTGAGCCACCCGAGTCTCCATTAGGCTTGCTGCCTGAATCGACGTTAAATTCGGATAGCAACCTGACACCCGGTGTTAACGTGAAACTGGCGCGTTCTATATCCGACCTTGTTCAGGGACAGGCGGAGCGCTTACAACGCATCAGCAGCGAACTTGCTGAAGCTCGCCAAGCACTCGATGAACGTAAGCTGATTGATAAGGCGAAAGGCTTGCTGATCCAGTCGAAAGGGATCACGGAAGAGGAAGCCTATCGCCACCTTCGTCAGGCAGCGATGGACAGCAATAAGCGTATCGTTGAAGTGGCCATGAACGTGATCAGTGTCGCGGGCATGTTAACGTCGAAATAGATTCACACTATAGCAACCAGCTCCCTTTTCCGGACCGATAAATCAGAGCCGTCTATCAGTGAAAATAACGCACGCATACGAGATACCCGCAATTAAAGGCCTAGCTCACGCGGCCTGAAAGGAAAGATCTACTCGCTATCGTTCGCAGCAAAACCCAGGCCATTGCGCCCCAGCGGCACCTCCATCCGGTTGCTTCCCTGTCGCGTGGGCTGATTCACCATCTCGTCGTAGGCGCTTTCATGCCGCAACACCATATCCTTGACGTTGTAGCCTTCGAATAGAGCTTCAATTTCGAGGGTATTTCGGGCGCGCAATGGTTTTCCTTTCTTGTCAGAGACCAGCAGTTCTTGTCCATCAACCAGGACATTCACCTGATAAAGAGCAAGATCAAGCGACACAATAATGACCTTTTCTATGGGATCTCGTTTATTCAGTTTCTGGAATTGAATCATAGTCTCACCCTAGCCTTTGTATAACTTAAGTATAAGTTATCAGTAACCCCAGCGAATGAGAAGCTGCTCGTAGATGAGGAAGCGCGTTAGTCACCTTGTCGGGTGCGTTTGATGAATCTGGCGTAGCAGTCTGTGTCTACCAAAGTGAAAATGCTGTAGCGCTTTTCGCCAAACTTCACATAGCTCGCAACTTCTTTATGGCGACTCGTGTTGTGTTTCTTGAGAACACGGGCGGGATGGAAGATTTCGCCTTGCTTACGAAAGTAGCTGAGGGCTTTTTCGTCTGACGCGGCCTTTGCGTCACGGTCTGAGCACACGGGCAGAGCCAAGACCGCGGCGCTGTATACGGAAGCCAAGACTAAAAACAGGAGTATCTTCATACATTCAGCTTAGCCCAGAAACAAAAAAGCCGCAGACCTCAGGCCTGCGGCACACCCTCATGAGCACAGAGAGTCAGAGTGTTATCAATCGTCTGAGCCGAATACGCCCAACAGAACAAGGAGGTTCGCAAACAGGTTGTAGATCGCGACATACAGACTGACTGTCGCAAGAACGTAGTTAGTCTGGCCACCACGCACGATGCTGTTTGTTTCATAGCTGATCAGTGCAGCACTCAGCGGAATGACAATCGCAGAGATAGCCAGCGAGAGAGCCGGGATGTTAAACAAGTATCCGACCACGCCACCAATGATGGCTACGATAAAGCCTGCAAACAGAGTCTTGCCCCAACCAGACAGGTCTCGCTTAGTAGACATACCAAATGCGGACATCAGCAGGAAGGTTACGCCCGTGCCGCCCAACGCAAGGCCAATGGTCGCGCCACCGCTTTGCATGCCAGCAACCATGTTCAACATTGGCCCAAGGGTAAAGCCCATGAAGCCAGTAAAAACGAAGGTCAGCGCAATACCAGCAACGCTGTTAGCTGTTTTATGAATAGCAAACATAAGACCGATAGCTACAACCAGAGTCAGCAAACCCAAAGAAGGCGCGTTCACTGCCATAGAGACACCCGCCATAGCGGCACTGAATACCAGCGTCATGGCCAGAAGCGCGTAGGTGTTACGCAGTACTTTTTGTGCATCAGGTGCAAAGGTGTTGCCACCGGTACCAGCCTGATACTGATCAACCGGTATGCTACGTGCAACCGGCTCGTTGTTTTCTGAATTCAGATAATCGGGACGTTTCATAGTCTCACTCCTTTTTTGATTTACGTATTGTATGACGCGTTTTACAACAATAATATTCGTATTAACTATATATGATATATCGGTTTTTACGAAGTATGCACAGACTCAACTATAAGCACCTGCACTATTTTTTCGCGGTCGCAGAAAGCGGTAGCATTCAGGCGGCTGCAGACCGCCTTGCTATCACACCGCAAACCATAAGTGGGCAGCTCAAATTACTCGAAGACGATCTGGGCGAAGCGTTACTGCGCCGCAATGGTCGTAACGTCGAACTGACCGACGCGGGCCACCTGGCATACGAATACTGCAAAGACATATTCCGCTTAGGCGAAGAGATGCAGGAAGTCATGCAGCAGGGGTTGACTACACGCCCGGAAGAGCTCAGGGTGGGCATCGTAGACGCCCTGCCCAAGTCAATTACTCACCAGCTGCTTGCCCCTATCATCGCCAAGAATCCACAGATGAAGCTGATATGCCGAGAAGAGCAGATGATCACCTTACTAGGCGAACTGGCGGTGCACAGACTTGATGTCGTGCTGGCCGATAGCCCCGTGCCACCGGGCATGAACATACGCTGCTTCAGCCATGAGCTTGGTGCCAGCCGGCTTGCGTGCTTTGCTAATGGTCGCTTGCTGGAGGGCAAGTCATTTCCGGAGTGTCTCGTGGATGCACCGCTTCTGATACCGACCGGCTCTTCATCGACGATGCGAACAAACCTGCTGAGCTGGCTCAAACGCCAGGGAATTTCGATGCGAATTGCCGGAGAATTCGATGACTCGGCACTGCTTAAAGCGTTTGGCAGTGAAGGACATGGGTTCTTTTTTGCGCCGGAAGTCATCACAGAAGAGATCTGTCGTCGCTACGACGTCAACGTTGCAGGTACTGTCCCAGAACTACAGCAAGCCTTCTACGCCATCGTTGCTGAACGGCGTCACAGTCACTCTGCCGTGCTTGAATTAACAGAGCACAGTCGAGAACATTTTTGCTCTGAGAACGGTTAATTATTAAAAAAGGCAGCCTGAGCTGCCTTTTGTTCGCTTGTACACACAACATCAGGATTACTCCTTCGGATTACTGCACTCGCTACGGGAAGGGTCAAACTTACAACGAATCTTGCGTTGCAGCCTGAGCATTGCCGGATCGTAATACCCTTCCTCACGGAGTTTGAGACGAACATCCAGAGAATGCTTTTCCAGTGCAGCGATATCCTGAGCACTGTCTTTTGCCCAGAAAGACTCTGGAACAAGCGCCATTTCGTTATCAACGCGACGTGCATAGTTATCGAACTTGAAGAGGAAGTCTTCACGCAGAATCTGAGCAAGCCCCGGAGGAAACTTTTCCGTACGGCCAATTAACTGAATAGTCGATTGAGCCACAGGAGTATCAATAATTGCCACATCACCCGAGATCTGCCCACTACCCATAACAAGGTAGGCGACAATGGGTGACATCATGCCCGCAACTTCATTGTCGGCGTATTTCTGAACGTTGCTCATCATATCGCCGACCACAGCATCAGCACCGAAGGCTTCGGTCAGCCGAGCCATCCCGGGGTCAAACGACTCGGTTGCTATCTTTTTGCCTTTAAAGCTGGCGAGTGAACGGTTACTACGATCGGCACTGTAACGGAAAGAGGAACCCAGAGTAGCCAGGCCGAGTACAACGTAATTATCATCGCCGAGGCGCTGTGCCATGCGCGGATTCGCAATCACCTGCATCAGCAGTTGAACCTGCTGGCGACTCTGCAAACCACCAACCGACTCAATGGTGCCAGCAAAACGGTTGAATTCCATTGCAGCAACACCACGAATCAGGGCGGCATCACATTCTTCGCCGCTGCGAAGCGCCTCGACAAGCTCAGATTCATCCTGATAAGTTATAACAGTGAGGTCCATTCCATAATGAAGAGAACGCAACTTCTGATCTTCAACAGTCGAGGAAATCGGACCAGTTTTACCCAGCGGGTCCCAGACACAGAACGTCCTCAGGATACGGCCGTTAACCATTTCATCCTTCTGCAATTTCTTGAGCGCACGTATGCGCTTCTCAAGCGGCAGATTGGGGTTCATTACTGTTGCTTCGAGCTTTGCGTTTCGTCGGGATTCGAGATCGTCAGCCGCATAAGTGAGTGTTGCGGACGACAGAAACAAAAGACCAAACAGAGTGGCAAACAAGGTTCTGACGTTCATTCTGCTTCCTTCATTATTCTTCTGATAGCTGATTATGATGGCTCACTGGCTTTTGCCCCCAAAAGGTCAGTAGAGAATCAGCAATGCGGCAGCATACCGCTTTCATTATTGTTATAAAGACAAATCCGGCTAACTGTCCCTTAATGACACAAGTTTTGCCGCAAACGTCCTGTTTTGCTCCATCCCGAAGCTTATGTTCCGACCCTACCCGGGACACCCCCATGCCATCCAGTTACATATTGATACCATTCAAATGGCGTAAAATGCAACGCGCCAGTCATGAATGGCGTACGCCGTTACAACAGTACGTCTAAAACAGACGTATGAGTATCTGACCGATAGAACAACAAGAGCGGCTGGGCCGCTCTTATTCATTCCGAAGATAGTAAACCGAAACTAAGGAGCCTCGTCACCCTCTTCTTCTAGCTCTGGCGGTAGCAGGTCTTCGCGACTGACATTGAATGCCAGCAGCAGGTTCGCTGCGATATAGATGGATGAGTAGGTACCTACGCCAACACCGATCGTGAGCGCTAATGCAAAGTTATGGATGATATCCCCACCCAGGAACAAGAGCGCAAGCAGCACAAGAATGGTCGTCAAGGAGGTCATCAATGTCCGCCCCAGTGTCTGGGTCAGTGATTCATTGATGATCTCAGCCGGAGACCCGATACGCATCATACGGAAGTTCTCACGTATCCGGTCAGAGACAACAATGGTGTCGTTCAGCGAGTAACCGATAACGGCGAGCAAGGCTGCCAGTACATTAAGATCAAACTCCCACTGGAAGAGCGCAAACATACCAACAATGATAAGAACATCATGGAACAAGGCCATGACCGCACCGAGTGAAAACTTCCACTGAAAGCGGAATGCGACGTAGGCCATTACGACGAAAAGCGCCACCAGCATGGCGATACCGCCCTGATCACGCAACTCCTCACCAACACTTGCGCCGACAAATTCGCTACGCAGCAATGTCAGTGAATTATCTTCGACATTCGTCTGCAACAACCCGAGAACTTCGTTACCCAGGTCATCACGGAAGGACTCAGACATACGAACCAGAACATCGGTCTCAGAACCGAAGTTCTGCACGACAACATCACGGTAGCCTGCGGTATCAAGGACCGATTTCACCTCAGAGAGAGGAACTGGGGTTTCGTATTCCACTTCAAGCAGCGTACCGCCAGTGAAATCGAGACCGAAGTTCAGACCGCGCATACCAATAGCAACGACCGAAATCAGTAGCAACGTTAGTGAAATCGCCGTCGAAATATGACGGAAACGCATAAAGTTCACAGTATTCATGCCTTACCTCCAATCGACAGGCGCTCTACACGGCGACCACCGTACAGCAGGTTAGTCATTGCACGGGTCACCATGACCGCAGTGAACATAGACGTCAGGATTCCGAAAGACAGTGTGACGGCGAACCCTTTAACCGGACCAGTCCCCACTGCAAACAGAATCACAGCAACAATCAGCGTGGTCAGGTTGGCGTCGAAAATGGTCAGGAAGGCACGGTCATAACCTTCATGAATTGCCTGCTGAGGCGACCGGCCATTTTTCAGCTCTTCCCGTATTCGCGAGAAGATAAGCACGTTCGCATCCACCGCCATACCCACAGTCAGAACGATACCGGCAATACCCGGCAAGGTGAGGGTCGCACCGATAATCGACATCAGGGCAACCAGCAGAACAAGGTTCACCGCAAGAGCAATATTCGCGATAAAACCAAACGCGCGGTAGAACACGAGCATGGCAATCAGAACCAGAGCAAGGCCTGCCATCACAGAGCGTGCGCCCATTTCGATGTTTTCAGCACCCAGGCTTGGACCTACCGTCCGCTCTTCAACAAAATCCATCGGTGCAGCAAGCGCACCGGAACGAAGCAGCAATGCCAACTCATTCGCTTCAGCGGACTGCAGCCCCGTGATACGGAAGCTACTGCCCAGGACGCTTTGAATCGTGGCAAGAGAGATGATCGATTTCTCGACAACCTGAATCGTCTTAGGCTGCTCTACGCCATCGACCATCTCGTAGGTAGTCTTCGGTTTACGCTCCACGAACAGCACAGCCATTCGACGCTGAACCGCTTTCTTGGTCACCTGCGTCATACGCGCGGCACCTTTGCTGTCGAGACTGATATTTACCTGAGGGAAGCTGTTCTCATCAAAGCCAGAGCTGGCATTGGTGACGCTGTCACCTGTTGTAATGACTTTTTTCTCAAGACGCGCAGTGCGGTTCTGGTTGTCACGGAAGCTGTATTCTTCCGTCGCAAAGCGGCTGGCACCCGGTTCTGCTTCAAGGCGAAATTCAAGATTCGCAGCCTTACCCAGAATTTTCTTGGCCTCAGCTGTGTCCTGCACGCCCGGCAGCTCAACCACAATTCGGTTGCGGCCCTGACGCTGAACCAGTGGCTCAGCAACACCAAGTTCGTTAACACGATTGCGCAGCGTCATAAGGTTTTGCTTGAGAGCATAATCTTCGAAATCACGAATTTTCTGCTCGGTCAGCATCAGGATCAGATCGAAGTTGCCATCGACCTCTTCTTCCTGAGGCAGGAACTCACCAGGATAATTACGGCTGATGAAGGTTCTGGCCTCGCTGCGCAGTGCTTCCTGACGGAAGCTCAGGCGAACCTTAGTGCCTTCGACGACGACACGACGGTATTTGATATCTTCCTGACGCAGGCTGGTTCTCAGGTCTTCACGATAGTTCGTGATACGTCCGGAGACATACTCGTCCATATCGACTTCCATCAGGAAGTGAACACCGCCACTCAGGTCAAGGCCCAGCGTCATAGGGCCAGCACCAAGATTGACCAGCCAGTCCGGCGTTGTAGGTGCGAGGTTCAGAGCAACTACAAACTCATCCCCCAGTTTACGCTGAATAGCGGCTTTAGCAGGGAGTTGTGCGTCGGCGGATTCGAGTCTCAGCAGCGCCGTGCTGCCATTAACTTCTTCACCAAAATAACTGATCCCCGCGTCATCCAATGCTTCGCGAACGTTATTCAGGGTGGCAGACGACATTTCAGCACCAGCGCGCGCTGGCGTTACCTGAATTGCTGCATCAGGTGGGTAGAGATTTGGGGCGGCGTAGATGAACGCCAGTGCAACCACCACAAGAATGAGGAGGTTTTTCCACAATGGATATTTATTGAGCATACAACTGCCCTATTCCTTCAGCATAAAAAACGGCCTCAAAGGAGGCCGTTACAGGGTTGGTCAGGCTTTTACTTCTTTGATAGTGCCTTTCGGAAGTACTGCTGTTACGGCAACTTTCTGAACAGGGAACTGAACGCCGTCAGCCACTTCGATCACTGCGAACTCTTCGGTGACCTTGGTCACTTTACCCAGCATGCCACCAGCAGTAACAACTTCATCATTCTTCGCCAGACCTTCAATCAGATTTTTGTGTTCTTTCTGACGTTTTGCCTGTGGACGCCACAGCATAAAGTAGAAGATCGCTGCAAAGCCGAGAAGGAATACCCAGGAAAAGGCATCGCCCATCGCAGGCTGAGGGGCAGCCTCAGCAAAAGCAGTTGCAGGAACAACAGCAAACAGCGCCATTAAAGCTTTCATTCAAATTTACTCCCAATGTTCAGGCATCGCCTGTAAATAAAATTCTTCTGGTCTCAACTTTCTGGTGTGTCCAGCGGCGGAACTTCCCTGCCGCGGCGGGCATAGAAGTCTGAGACGAATGCGGCAAATGTACCTTCTTCAAGGGCACTGCGCAAACCGGCCATCAGCGTCTGGTAATAATGCAGGTTGTGTATGGTGTTGAGCGTCGCACCAAGAATTTCACCGCACTTGTCGAGGTGATGCAGGTATGCACGGCTGTAGTTCTTACAGGTGTAGCAATCGCATTCAGCATCGATAGGACCAGTATCAGTCTTATTGGCGGCATTCCTGAGTTTTACAACCCCATTGTGTGTAAAAAGATGCCCGTTGCGCGCATTCCTGGTTGGCATAACGCAGTCGAACATATCAATACCTCTT
>NZ_DDKU01000104.1:0-162 GCF_002339775.1 Thalassolituus sp. UBA2590 | reverse complement strand
CGCAGTCGAACATATCAACGCCCCTGCGCACACCTTCCACGAGATCTTCCGGTTTGCCAACGCCCATCAGGTAGCGTGGTTTGTCTTCTGGCATCTGAGGTGCGGTATGGCGCAGGATACGCATCATGTCGTCTTTAGGTTCACCGACGCTAAGGCCACCGA
>NZ_DDKU01000164.1:9637-10482 GCF_002339775.1 Thalassolituus sp. UBA2590 | reverse complement strand
GGTTGATACCTTCAACCGCTGCTTTGTACTCTTCCAGAGTCGGGAAGCGACCCAGGATAGTACCCAGAACAACCATTGGGGTAGAGCCCAGCAGTGACTCACCTTTCTTCTCAGCGCTGTCTTCTACTACACGGCCCTGGAACAGACGGGTAGAAGTTGCCAGTACGGTGTCACCTGGTTCTGCTTTTTCCTGGTTACCCATACACAGGTTACATCCAGGGCGCTCCAGGTACAGGATGTTGTCGTACTTGGTGCGTGCCGCTTCTTTCGGGTTAGCATCGTCGAAGGTGAAGCCAGCGTATTTAGACAGGATGTCCCAGTCGCCTTCGGCTTTCAGCTCGTCAACGATGTTGTACGTTGGTGGCGCAACAACCAGTGGAGCCTTGAACGTGATAGGACCGTTCTTCTCCAGGTTACGCAGCATCGCAGCGATGATCTGCATGTCACCTTTGTGAACCATACAAGAACCAACGAAGCCCAGGTCAACCTGACGGCCATCGTAGTAAGAAGCCGGACGGATTACGTCGTGGGTGTAACGCTTAGATACGTCTTCGTTGTTTACGTCTGGGTCAGCAATCATTGGCTCGTCGATCGCGTCGAGGTCAACAACCACTTCTGCGTAGTACTTAGCGTTGTCGTCTGGAGCCAGAGCAGGTGCTTCGCCAGATTTAACTTCTTCGATACGCTTGTCAGCGAGGCCGATCAGCTTCTGCAGCATGCCAGCTTCGTTTTCCATACCTTTGTTGATCATGATCTGGATACGTGACTTAGCCAGTTCCAGAGATTGGATCAGGGTTTCATCGGTAGAAATACAGATAGAAGCTTTCGCTTTCATTTCTGCAGTC
>NZ_DDKU01000164.1:0-9322 GCF_002339775.1 Thalassolituus sp. UBA2590 | reverse complement strand
TTTCATTTCTGCAGTCCAGTCGGTGAAGGTGAAGGCCTGGTCAGCCAGCAGAGTACCGATCTGTACTTCGATGACACGGCCTTGGAAGACGTTTTCGCCGTTGAACTGCTTCAGCATCTGTGCCTGAGTCGCGTGTACGATGTCACGGAAGTCCATGTGCGGCTTCATGTTGCCTTTGAAGGTAACTTTCACAGACTCTGGGATTGGCATGGCTGCTTCACCAGTGGCCAGTGCTACCGCAACAGTACCGGAGTCAGCACCGAACGCGACACCTTTAGACATACGGGTGTGGGAGTCACCACCGATGATGATCGCGCGATCGTCAACAGTAATGTCGTTCAGTACTTTGTGGATTACGTCGGTCATTGCAGGGTAAACACCCTTAGGATCACGTGCAGTGATCACGCCGAACGCGTTCATGAACGCCATCAGCTTAGGCGTGTTGGCCTTAGCTTTGTTGTCCCATACAGAGGCAGTGTGACAGCCAGACTGGAACGCACCATCAACGCTTGGAGAGATGGTAGAAGCAGCCATTGCTTCCAGTTCCTGAGTCGTCATAGGACCAGTAGTGTCCTGAGAACCTACGATGTTCACTTTAACGCGAACGTCAGAACCAGCGTGCAGTGGAGTCTCAGAGTTAACACCAACCGCGTTACGGTTGAAGATCTTCTCAACAGCGGTCAGGCCCTGGCCTTCGTGAGAGATTTCTTTAGAGGCCGCGTAAACCGCTGGTGCTTCAACGCCCAGAGTTTCTGCAGCGAAGGTCTGCAGCTGCTTACCGAAGGTGACTGCATAAGAACCGCCAGCTTTCATGAACTCGACTTTCTGTGGAGTGAAAGCGTCAGATACGTCAGACAGTTCGTTGCCGTTGCTGTCGAGCAGTTTCTTGGTCTTAGTGTTGATGGTCAGAACGGTACCGGTCTTAACAGAGTACACTTCTTCCAGTACTGCATCGCCGTTCTCGTCGCGAACAACGTTGCCGTTTTCGTCTTTCTTCTGTACCCAGTTTTTCAGGTCCAGACCAATACCACCGGTTACGCCGACAGTAGTCAGGAAGATAGGTGCGATACCGTTGGTACCTGCAACCACTGGAGCGATGTTGATGAATGGAACGTAAGGGCTTGAAGGCTTACCAGCCCACAGTGCCACGTTGTTCACACCAGACATACGTGAAGAACCAACACCCATGGTGCCTTTTTCGGCGATCAGCATTACTTGCTTGTCTGGGTTGGCTTCTTTCATCTTGGTGATTTCTTCCTGAGCTTCAGGAGAGATCATGCACTTACCGTGCAGTTCGCGGTCAGCACGTGAGTGAGACTGGTTGCCCGGAGACAGCAGGTCGGTAGAGATATCGCCCACGGCAGCAACGTAGGTGATCACTTTGATTTCTTCGTCAACGTCTGGCAGTTCGGTAAAGAATTCTGCTTTGCTGTAGCTTTCCAGCAGTTCTTTAGCGATGGCGTTGCCTTCTTTGTAAGCAGCAGCCAGGCGCTCGGTGTCTGCTTCGTACAGGAATACCTGAGTTTTCAGAACAGCTGCAGCCGCGTTTGCGATGTCAGCGTCGTCGCCCAGAGCCAGGTCCAGCAGAACCTTGATAGACGGGCCGCCTTTCATGTGAGACAGCAGTTCGAAAGCGAACTCCTGGTTGATCTCTTCTACAGACGCCTGACCCAGAATGATTTCTTTCAGGAATTCAGCTTTAACGCCTGCCGCAGGAGTCGTACCTGGAAGTGTGTTGTAGATGAAGAAGTTCAATGAGTCTTTGCGGTGCTCATTATTCACATCTTTGATCTGTTCGATGATTTCAGACAGCAGCTCCGCGCCATCGATCGGCTTAGGGTTCAACCCCAGCTCGTTCTTACGAACCTCAATTTCTTTCAGGTATTCTGAATACAGACTCATTTGCGACCCTCTCTCAAAGCCTTGTTAACAACTTCATTGCACTTTAGTTAACTTGCGTCCTACGATGGCAGCAAGCCCACGCCCATGCAGTTATGTCCGGTGAACAGTGCTACATAGCCACGAAAGTCACTATGTATTTGTTTCACCCTCTTTTTAGTAGTGCGGGAGTATACCGGAAATTTAGGCTCAGACGTATTTGTACCCCTGATATGCGTTATTCATGGTGTTTATGATGGAGGTCTCTAATATTTTTTCAATTTATCAGATCGTCGACAGTTTCCTGTGGCGTCCGGCCTGGTGGATTCTGAATTCTGTCGTCCTGCACTTTGGCACAATTGGCCTGCTCCGGACCGGTAAGCAACGCGTATAGTCAATCAGAACAATAAGCCCGGTCTCATCCGGCGATCAGCAGCCAGGAAAAAAGTAATGACTATTCAGACGCATAAACGCACCTGCAGCCTGTGTGAGGCGACCTGTGGCATTGAAGTCAGGCATGAAGATGGCCAGATTCTTTCGATTAAAGGCGATAAGGATGACCCGTTCAGTAAGGGTTACATCTGCCCCAAAGCCACGGCGCTGCAAGACCTTCATGAAGACCCTGACCGTCTGCGCCTGCCTATGATCCGCAGGGGCGATGAGTGGCATGAAGTTAGCTGGAATGAGGCTCTGGATCATACCGCCAGCGAGCTTATGCGTATCCGCGATCAGCACGGTCGCGATGCGGTGGCATCGTATCTTGGCAACCCCAATGTTCACAATTACGGCAATCTGCTATTTGGCCCGATGCTGCTTAAGGCGATTGGCTCAAAGAACAAGTTCTCGGCAACGTCTGTGGATCAGCTGCCGCATCACATGGCGAGCCTGCAGATGCTGGGGCATCAATTGCTGCAGCCTGTTGCTGATATTGACCGTACGGATTTTCTGATCATCATCGGCGGCAACCCTCTGGCATCCAATGGCAGCATGATGACTGTGCCGGATTTCCGTGGTCGGATTAAAGGGATTCAGGCGCGCGGAGGTCGTGTTCTGGTGATTGATCCGCGGGCAACTGAAACTGCCAGAGTTGCTAATGAGCACTGGTTTATCCGTCCTGGTCAGGACATTCAGCTGCTGCTGGCTGTGCTCCACGTCTGGGTGCATGAACTGTCTGCTCAGTTACCGGCATTGCCGGACTACGTTGCTCCCGCCGATCTTAGCGTCATCTGTGCGGGTATGACGCCTGAACACGCCGCCGACCGAACGGGTATCAGTGCTGAAGCTATCCGCCAACTGGCTGGTGACTGGCTGAGCGCGAAGTCGGCCAGCTGTTATGGCCGAATGGGGGTATCAGTTCAGCAGTACGGCGGGCTGTGTCAGTGGTTGATCATGGTGTTGAACATCGTAAGTGGTAATTTCGACCGGGAAGGCGGCTTGATGCTGTCTCATCCTGCGGTGGATCTGCCAGCCATTCTGGCTGCACGCGGCAGCCGCGGAAATTTCAATCGCTACCAGAGCCGCGTTCGTGGTCTGCCTGAATTTGGGGGAGAGCTACCGGTATCTGTGCTTGCCGAAGAGATTCTGACGTCCGGCGAAGGGCAGGTGAAGGCGTTAGTCACGATGGCGGGGAATCCGGTTGTCTCGACGCCCAACAGTACTCAGTTGGTGACGGCGCTGGATTCGTTGGAGTTTATGGTGTCGATTGATTATTACCTCAATGAGACGACCCGCCATGCACACGTGATTTTGCCGCCTTGCGGACCGCTGGAGCGTGACCATTACGATCTGATCTTTAACAGTTTCGCCGTCCGTAACGTCGCGAAATACGCGCCAGCTTTATTCCCACCGGACAAAGGTGCGAAGGAAGACTGGCAGATTATTCACGGTCTGTTGAAGCGAATGGGCCGTGGTAGCCTGAAAACCCGTCTCCAGGGCCGTCTCGTACTGGGCATCATGGGCTGGATGAAGCCGTCCGGTATTCTGAATGCGATGCTCAAACGCGGCCCCTATAAACTGACATTGAAACAGCTGAAAGCCGCATCGTCAGGTATGGATCTTGGGCCGTTGCGGCCATGCATGCCGGAACGATTGTTTACCCGGGATAGAAAGCTACATCTTGCGCCTGATCTGTATCTGGAGGAACTCGAGAGGGTGCGTCCACAGTTGTTGGCCAAGAACGTCGAGGATCTTGTGCTGATTGGACGCCGTCATGTGCGCAGCAACAATAGCTGGCTACATAACAGCCGCCGCCTGATTAAAGGGCCGAGACGTGATCGCCTGATGATTCATCCTGAGGATGCGGAGCGTTTCGGTATTGCCGAAGGCGGGACTGTGGAAATCAGTTCACGGGTCGGAAAGCTGGTGACCGAAGCTGAGATTACTGAGGAAGTGATGCCCGGCGTGGTGAGCTTGCCGCATGGTTGGGGCCACAACGTCGACGGTGTGCGTTTGGAGACCGCACGAGAGGCTGGCGGGGTGAATACCAACGTGCTCACCGATGATGCGCGCCTCGATGGACTGACCGGAAATGCAGCGCTGAACGGAGTGCCGGTATCGGTGGCTGCCGTTAGTCGATGACGCTGAACTCTTGCTAGTCGTTGTCATTGTGGCAGTCAGTTGCCACAATGACGTTCTCTTGTCAGATCAGGATTATCACCAGTGCGGATCGTAGCCGACGAAAATATCCCTTTAATTGATCAGTTCTTCGGAGACTTTGGAGACATCATCCGGGTTCCGGGTAGAACCATGACGGCGGCCGATGTCGCCGATGCCGATCTTCTACTAGTGCGTTCGGTGACGCAGGTGAATGAAGCACTTCTTAGCGGCAGCAAGGTCAAGTTTGTCGGTACGGCGACGATCGGCACTGATCATATTGATCTTGATTACCTGAGCGAATCGGGTATTGGCTTCGCCAGTGCGCCGGGGTGCAACGCCCAGGCCGTCGTTGATTACGTGCTTAGCGCGTTGAGTGTTGTCGTGGATAGTCGCGGGATTGATTTTCGTGATCTGAGTGTCGGCATTGTTGGTGTCGGTAACGTCGGCCTGCTTCTGCGTCAGCGTCTTGAGCAAATGGGTCTGACGGTACTCGCCTGTGACCCGTTCAAAGAAGAAGAGGACGTCGGCGAGCTGACGACGCTCGATAAAGTCCTTGGTTGTGATGTTGTCAGTCTGCATACACCGATGGAGAAGGGCGGTGACCATCCGACCTGGCACCTTATCGGTGAAGCTCAGTTGCAGCAGATGATGACAGATGCCTGCCTGATTAACGCTTGCCGTGGGGCTGTTGTCGATAACGATGCCTTGCTGAAGCATCTTCACGATAATCCGGATTTCGTTGCTGTGCTGGATGTCTGGGAAGGCGAGCCAGAGCTGAACCGCGAATTGCTGGATTTCTGTGCGTTGGCGACACCGCATATCGCTGGGTATTCTCTCGACGGCAAGATGCGTGGTACGGAGCTGGTCTATCAGGGTGCGTGCGAATTCTTTGGGCTGCCTGAACGTCTGAAGCTGGGGCAGTTTTTGCCAGAGCCTGGTATCCGGCGCGTCGATTTTTCTGCCGAAGTGCCTGTGCATCAGGCGCTGCGTACAGCTATCCGGGCATCGTATGAGATTCGGGTTGATGACGGCGTGATGCGTTCAGTCATACGCCACAGCCAGAATCTGCGTGAGTCGTTCGATCGCATGAGAAAGGATTACCCGCTGCGCCGCGATACCATCAATCTTAAGGTTGGGGTGCCTGCTCGCGCTCACGATCTGCAGGATGCGCTTGAAGCCGCGGGCTTCGATGTGCGTTCACGCTAAGGTTAAATAAACCGGCCTGTGCTGGGGTTATGCTTCGAGAAATTCTTCCCGAAGCAGTCTGCGTATTAATTCAGAATCACTTTCTTGAACGGCACCGTGGAGGCGACGGAACAATGGTTCGTCGCTTTCGTTTGGCTGACGCAGTAGGCGGGTGAATGCTTTGCTGCTCAGTACGAAATCATCGACAGATTCCTGCCGGTCAACGATTCCGAAGCGGACGTATTCCTCGTCGCGAAGCCACTGAATTGCGCCCAGCGCTGCTAAGTGGCGGGGTGAGTGAAGGCCGAACTCGTCCATCTCATCCGGCCCGCACACGTCTTCTACAAAGAGGGTTCTTGGGGCCGGAAATTGCTGTAACCCTGTGAGCAGGGTGACAGCAACATCACGAAAGAAATCATCAATATGAACGTCGAGCATTGGCGTGCGGGCCTTTGGTCGGATCAGAGCTGCTGATAGGTTTCGAAGAATTGCTTCATACGCTGCATCGCTGCGGTCAGATCTTCTGGCCTTGGCAGGAATACCACGCGGAAGTGATCCGGATCTGGCCAGTTAAAGGCCGTACCATGCACGAGCAGAATTTTCTGCTGTTCAAGTAAATCCAGAACCATGCGTTCGTCGTTGCGTATGTTGAATTTCTTGGTGTCGACCTTCGGGAAGCAGTACAGAGCGCCTTTGGGTTTAACACAGCTCACGCCGGGAATGTCATTCAGCATTTCGTACGCAATATCGCGCTGCTGAACAATACGGCCGTCGCCATTGACCAGATCAAAAATACTCTGATAGCCACCCAGTGCGGTCTGAATAGCATGCATGGAAGGCACGTTGGCGCAGAGTCTCATCGTCGCCAGCATCTCAAGACCCTGAATATAATCCCGCGCTTTGTGCTTGGCGCCGCTGATGATCATCCAGCCAGAGCGGAAGCCTGCCAGACGGTAGTTCTTGGACAGCCCATTAAAAGTAATAATCAACAGGTCGTCAGCAAGTGATGCGGTTGAGGTGTGTGTGACCCCGTCAAACAGAATCTTGTCGTAGATCTCGTCCGAGAAAACAATCAGGTTGTTTTCGCGGGCAATCTGCAGCATGCCTTCCAGGATTTCATCCGGGTATACGGCACCTGTCGGGTTGTTCGGGTTGATGATGACCATTGCGCGGGTGCGGTCGGTCACCTTGTTGCGAATATCGTCAAGGTCCGGGTACCAGTCAGACTGCTCGTCGCACAAATAGTGAACGGCTTTGCCACCTGCCAGGCTGACGGCGCCTGTCCAGAGTGGGTAGTCAGGTGCAGGAACCAGAACCTCGTCACCATTATTGAGCAGACCCTGCATACACATAACGATCAGCTCGCTGACGCCATTGCCGATGATGATGTCTTCGAGGCCGACGTTAGGGATCTTCTTCTGTTGGGTGTATTGCATGATGGCTTTTCGTGCAGAGAAAAGACCTTTGGAGTCGCAATAACCCTCAGAATCTGGCAAGTTGTAGATGACGTCCTGGATAATTTCCTCAGGCGCATCGAGCCCGAATGGTTTCGGATTGCCGATGTTCAGTTTGAGAATCCGATGGCCTTCTTCTTCCATGCGCTTGGCGGCATCCAGCACTGGTCCGCGTATGTCGTAGAACACGTTTGCCAGTTTGTTGGATTTGAGGATTTCCATGGAACTTTGCCGCCTGTATCGGAACTGAATTTAAGTGATTAATCATACTCTTACGATGCTCTATCGGAAAGTGGTTCAAAGAATGAAAAAAATTAGCAAGAGTGAAGACGAGTGGCGCCAACAGTTAAGTGCTGAGTCATACCGGGTTACCCGGGAAGCAGGAACAGAAAGACCGTTTACTGGCCAGTATTACGATTTCTCGGAAGAGGGTACTTACAACTGTGTGTGTTGTGGTGAGCCGCTCTTTCTGTCGCAGGATAAGTTTGATTCAGGTTGTGGCTGGCCAAGTTTCAGCCTGCCAGCAGATGAAGAGAATATAGAAGAGCGCAGCGACACGAGTCACTTTATGGTAAGAACTGAGGTTGTCTGCAAACACTGTGATGCGCACCTCGGTCATGTATTTACCGATGGCCCGGCACCGACGGGTCTGCGTTATTGCATTAACTCTGCCGCATTGACGTTTGAGGCGAAAGACGACAACGGCTGATGATCACATGATGGTCTTCCAATAGTCACCAGGGGCCAAATGCACACAGGTTTGGGCCCATTCGGCACTTGCGGCTGCAAGGGCTGATGTTTACTTTAAACGCTTTGAAATTAACGGATGGAGTGCCAGATGTCGGTTCTTGATTACACCATGCCCCTGTTGAACGGGAAAGATCAGGATCTTAGCGAATACGCGGGTAAAGTTGTTCTTATCGTAAATACCGCGAGTAAATGTGGCTTTACGCCGCAATACGATGGGCTGGAAACCTTGTATCAGGACTTAAAAGACAAGGGGCTGGTCATTCTTGGTTTTCCGTGTAATCAGTTTGGTAAGCAGGAGCCGGGCAGTGCCGATGATATTGGTGCTTTCTGTCAGAAAAACTACGGTGTCAGCTTCCCGATGTTCAGCAAAATCGATGTGAATGGCAGCGATGCAGCGCCTATTTACGACGAATTAAAAGCCGCAGCGCCCGGCGTTATGGGAACAAAAGGGATTAAGTGGAACTTCACTAAGTTTCTGGTGGGGCGTGATGGAAAGGTGATTGACCGCTACGCGCCGACAACGACGCCAGAGTCTCTGAAATCCGATATTCTTAAAGCGCTGGAAGCCTGACCCCAGCGTTAATCAAAGGTTTTCTTCTTCCAGGACTCTTCTGCTTCCGCCAGTTCTTCAGCGCCTTCTGCCAGTCGGGTAGGGCCAGTGGTGGCTCTATGCTGCTCAAGTTCATCAATGGCCTCGACCAGAGCATCCAGTTCTGTCATCAGATCTTGTGGCAGATCTTTTATATTCCGTATGGTTTTTTCGGCGCGCTTCAGAAAGTGCAGCGCCTGGTTCGGTGCATTCTGCGCCAGTGACTGTTTCGCACGAGCCTGATAGGTGTTTGCGCAGATACGTGCATTCAGGACGGTCGCTTCTCTTATGCGTTCTCGTGCGGATTCTGTGGGAATCACGTGTTCTTTGTGGCCACTTTTTATCAGTTCAAGGTAGTCCATCAGTGAGTCGCGCAATTCTTTTGCTTGCTTAGGTTGTGTCGGGAGCGGAGAGGGAGAGGGCGGCGGCGCATTATTTCGCCACTCTTCAGCCTGGTCTAATGCTTTAGAGGTGCGTGGCGGCATGGCGATGAACTTCGTATTCACCTGTTGTGCGTGGAAATCCGTCAGCTCGGCCAGTGCGCGTAGCGCTTCTATGGATAACCATGGGCGCAGGCTGCTACCCACGTTACTGGTCATGTTGATGGAATCAATGTGCTCAACAGATTTGCGCATCTGTTCAAGTCGGTACTGATCAAGCCACTTCTTTACCGTTACCACAGCGATGGCAATAATGCCGGTGACGATAGCGACAGAGATCATCGTTGTACTGTCCATTGGACGCTTCCTGGGAATAGGGCTGTTTTCTCAGTATAGGACAAATTTTTTGCTTTACAGGTATTGACGCTTCCTACGAACGTACATAGAATGCGCGCTCCTTGATTGAGACGTCCCCATCGTCTAGAGGCCTA